>NZ_JAGQCQ010000155.1:0-8351 GCF_024346275.1 Cyanobium sp. BA20m-p-22 | reverse complement strand
GTCAGCAACTCGGCTGGCGTTCCCCAGAGGAGGCGCTCGACGCCCTCGAACACACCCTGCAGCAGGTGATCGCCGAGCAGGCCCGCGCCGATGTGCCCCTCGGTGCCTTTCTCTCCGGCGGCGTCGATTCCTCCCTGATCACCGCTTTACTGCAAGCCGGCAGCAGCCGGCAGGTGCGCAGCTTCACCATCGCCTTCCCCGATGCCGGCGGCGCAGATGCCGGCTTCAACGAGGCCCCCTTCGCCCGCGCCGTCGCCCAGCACCTCGGCACCGAGCACAGCGAGGTGGCCCTCACCGCCAGCGATGCCCGCGCCCTGATCCCGGCCCTGCCGCGGCTGTACAGCGAGCCCTTCGCCGATTCCTCCCAGCTGCCTACCCATCTGGTCTGCCGAGAAGCACGCCGCAGCGGCCTGACGGTGGCCCTCTCCGGCGATGGCGGGGATGAGCTGTTCGGCGGCTACAACCGCCATCGGCTGGCCCCGGCCCTGCAGCAGCGCTTTGGCTCGCTGCCACCCCTGGCCCGCCGAGTCCTGGCCCGCAGCCTCGAACAGCTACCGGTGTCTTCCCATGGTCTGGCCCGCGACAAACGTCGCAAGTTGGCCGCCGCCATCCGGGCCGCCGGTTCGCTGCAGCAGCTTTACAGCTCCCTCACCAGCATTTGGGCCGCTCCTGCCGCCCTGCTGCAGCCGCAGTGGTTGGCATCTACTGGAAATGGCCCAGGGGTGGCCCTGCCCGCTGCCCCCACTGCCGCCGAGCAGCTGATGCTCGCCGATGCCCGCACCTACCTCCCAGCCGACATCCTGGTGAAACTCGATCGGGCCGCCATGGCGGTGGGCCTGGAAACCCGCGCTCCCTTCCTCGACCACCGTGTGGCCGCCGTCGCCTGGCGTCTCCCGCTGGCCATGAAGATCCGCCCCGGCGAGGGCAGTGCTGGCAGCAAGTGGGCCCTGCGCCAGCTGCTCTATCGCCATGTGCCAGCCGAGCTGATCGAGCGACCCAAGGCAGGCTTCGCCATACCGCTTGGCGCCTGGCTGCGCGGCCCCCTGCGCTGCTGGGCCGACGACCTGCTGGATCCCCAACTGATGCTCCATCAGGGCCACCTCAGGCCCGAACCCATTCAGCGCCTCTGGCGCGCCCACCAGCGCGGCGCCGACCACACCCCCCAGCTCTGGACCGTGCTGATATGGCAAGCCTGGTTGGTTCAATCGAGAAGCTGAGTTGATGTTTTTGCTGAGCAAGCTCCTGCCCCTGCTGGTGTTGCCCCTGGGGGTGGCGCTGCTGCTGCTGCTGTGGGGAGTGCTGCGCGGCGTCCGCTGGCCCGCTATCGCGGCCCTGGCTCTGCTGTGGATCATGGCGACGCCCCTGGTGGGCGAGGCGCTCTGGCGCTGGCTCGAGCGGCCCCACCAGCGCCAGAGCGCAGCCGTGGTGATCGCCGCTGCCAGGCCCCAGGCGGTGGTGGTGCTCGGTGGCGGCCGCCATGCCGCCCCAGGGCCAGCCCGCATCAGCGAGTGGATGGACGCCGACCGTTTCTTCGGCGGCCTGGAGGCCTATCAGCAGCTGCGCCACCAGGGCCAGCGACCGCGCCTGATTTTCACCGGCGGCTGGTGGCCAACCCAGCCCCACTTGCCGCCGGAAGGGGAGGTGTTGCGCCAACGGGCCCTGGCCCTCGGTCTGCCCGCCGCCGATCTGGCCAGCACCGGCCGGGTGCGCAACACCGCCGAGGAAGCCCGGGTGGTGGCCGCCACGCTGCCGCCAGGGAGCACCTTGGTGCTGGTGACCTCCGCATTTCACATGGCCCGTGCCCGCCGCCTGTTCGAACGCCAGGGCCTGCGGGTGCTGCCCTTCCCGGTGGACTTCCAGGCCCGCGGCACCTGGGCCGGCCACCCCCTGCTTGATCCCCTCCAATGGATCCCCTCGGCCGATGGCTTGCAGCACAGCAGCCGTGCCCTGAGGGAAGTGATCGGCCGCAGCCTCTACAGGGCCTGGTGAGAACCCAACCAATCCCCCATTATCAAGCCGCGAATTATGCGCAAAACGCATAGCCATCGGAATGAGCCCAGCAGCATGGGTCTTAATACTGCTGTTAGCTAAATCTTAGGCTGTAAAAATCCTAATGGCCTGCCCTCAAGATTTGCTTGCTTTTGTACAGCTGTGCGATCGCAGCCCTGAGCTTCAGGGGCGCGTAAGCCGCTGCGAGCAGCCCGACCAGCTACTGGAGTTGATCAGCAGCGAAGGCCTGGAGATATCGCTCAATGAGCTGATGGCCTACAGCGGCGAATTAAATAGGGCTTACTGGCCCTGGATCACCCCGCTGGGCCGCAGTTGCCGCAGCGCCTTTTTCAGCCAGCAGCCCTGATCCGGCAATAGAGCCTGCCTGACGGGAGGAGCCGCCACAAGGTCCAGTTTGAGCTCCGGCGCGCCAGTACCAGCCTGGAAAATCAACAAATCTGCCTTAAGATCCCCATATCTGAATGTTCTAGGCAAACAAAATGTTTTTAAAAGCTATCTTCCGAAATACCTTCAAGAGCATCTTCCCAACCACCCTGCTTGCCCTCGCCGCCTTGCCGTTGGCGGCCGGGGCCGCCGAACCGGTGGATTCCGAGCGGCTGCGCCGGGAGCTGCTGATCCCGCCGGTGCGGATTGGGGCCGAATACAGCGCCCCCTCCCTCCAGCCAGGCGTACCCTCTGCCTTTATCGCCAACTGGGGCGACTACTTCATCGGGGTCAGCGGAGCCACCGAGGGCCGCCAGCGCGACAACGTCGATGGCTCCGTCAACATGGGTGTGGGCCTGGGGGATGCCTACAAGGCCGTAGCCCTGGAACTCGACCTCAACATCGCCAGCATCAACAACTTCGGCGCCAACGGCACCTTTGACGCCAAGTTGGCCCGGGTGCTGGTCAACCGCAGCAATTTCCGCCTGGCGGCCTCCGTGGGTGTGGTGAACATCGCCGAGTGGGGCGATGACCCCAAGGCCGACACCAACCCCTACGGCGTGGCCACGGTCGCCTGGCCCCTGCAGCCCAACAACCCCAAGTTCAAGCAAACCCTCCAGATCAGCGTCGGCGGCGGCGGCGAAACCTTCGCCTTTGAAGAGGAAAACGTCGGTATGTTCGGCTCCATTGGCCTGGAGCTACTGCCCAACCTCGGCATCTCGGGTGGCTGGAGTGGCCGCGGCGCCAATGCGGGCATCTCCCTGGTGCCGTTCAAACGCACGCCGCTGACGATCAACCTGGTGGCAGCCGACATCTTCGATCTCACCAGCAACGGCCCGGTCGGCGTGCTCTCAATCAGCTGGGGCAGCAATTTCCGCACAGCCCAATTCTAAAGAAGCCAGTCTAAGACAGCCCAGTTTTAGACAAGCCAGTTTTAAGTAATCCCCTTCGCAAACCTGCTCCCCGTAGCGCCCATCACCATGAAACGCCCTTTCCTGCTCCCCTTGCTCACCGCTTCCAGCCTGCTGCTGGCCTCGCCTGTGCTGGCGGGGGGAGATGGCAGTGCCGGCGGTAATTCCGGCTTCAGCCCTGCTGGCGGCTCCGCCCTAACCTCGATCGGCACTTCCAGCTTCGACGCCGCTACCTCCGGCTCCCAGGTGGTGGTGCCCGTGACCACCTACGCGGCCGACCTTGCCCAGGCCCTGGTGACTGCCGGCCTGACTCAGGCCACTGCCGATGGGATCCAGGCCCTGCTCCTGAACCAAACCGTCAATGGCATCACGCCCCAGCAGGCTGCCGCAAACCTGACGAGCCAGCTTCAAGCCGCTGGGGCCGGTGCTGCCCAGGCCCAAGCCCTAGTGGATGCCCTGGCCCAACTCGGCAGTTCACCTTCGCTGGCAAACCTGAAGTCGGCAGTTTCCGCCTTCAACGCCATGGTCACTTCAGCTGAAGGCGCTGCCCTCCAGTCGCTGGCAACGACAATCACCCCAATCCGGGCCTACCTGGTTACGGTGATCGAGAATGTACAAATTACCTCCTAGTTATCGATCCAGTGCATCAGTGAGCGACCCTTGGCCCGCAGGCCGGCCAGGGGTTCGCGCTTCGGTTTGGTAGGGGATTCCGCAGCCGGCAGCTGGGCATCGGTGTAGTGGCCATAGGGAATGCGGTAGTCATAGCTGCCATAGCTGCCATAGCCATAGCGCTTGCCGTAGCGGCCATAGCCATAGCTGCCATAGCCGTAGCGCCCATTGCCTGAGCCGCCACTGAAGCGGTTTTCCGCCTTGATGGAGTTGGTGACAATCCCCAGCAGGGGTGCGCCGGACGAGCGCATCCGGGAGATTGCTTCCTTGGGGAGGTCCCGATCCACGCGGTCAAGGGAAACCAGCAGGATCACTCCGTCGGCATGTTCAGCCACTAGGGCCGCATCGGCCAGACCCAGCACCGGCGGGGTGTCAAACAGAATCAGGTCAAATTGACCCGAGTCGCCCAGCTGCTCCACCAGGTGCCTCATCCGTTCTGAACTGAGCAGGCGGGTGGGATCTGGCGGTCGGCGACCGGCCGGAATCACCATCCAGTTGTCATGGCCCTCAACTGGAATCACCACCTCCTGCCAGTTGAGATCTTCGGTGAGCAGGTTGGAAAGGCCAACCAGGTTGTTTAGACCCAGACGGAAGTGGATCTGGGGCTTGCGCAGGTCGGCGTCGATCAACAGCACCCGCTGGCCCATTTCCGAGAGGGTTTTGGCCAGCAGCACATTCACCAGGCTCTTGCCTTCGGCGGGCAGTGAACTGGTGAGGGCGATCGTGTGCAGATTCCGATCGGTGTTTAGGAAACGCAGGGAGGTGAACAGGTTGCGAAATGCCTCTTGATAGAAAAACCGCTGGTATCCGGTAACGCCACCGGCTTGTCCGGGGCCACTGCTGGTTTCGCTGATGGTTGGGCCGATATCGAGCTCCTGGAGCAGGAAGCGGCTGTTTTCGCGCACCCCCTTGAAAAAGGAAACGTGGGGGATGTGGCCCAGCAATGGCTCGCCCAATTCATCGCGGGCCTCGCCCGGGCTGCGGAAGCCGTGATCGAGCCGATCGCGCAGCAGGGCAGCACCCACACCGGCCGCCGCCCCAAATAGCAGGGCCCTGAGCAGACCATCACGCAGCTTGGGCTCCACTGGAGAAGCCTGCACCCGTGGGGGCGAGATCATGGCCCAGGGCGCGGTGTTCTGGGCGCGCTCTAGGCGGAAGTTGGTGCGGGTGGAAAGAAAGTTGGAAAGGTTCTGCTGGGCCAGAACCAGCTGCTGCTGGATCTGTTCGTACTCCTTAATTAGGGGAGGTTGCTTGAGAAACTGACGATCCACCAAGCTGCGCTGGCCCCGCAGGGTGGCAAGCCGGTTGGCATTGAGCTGCAGGGCCGTATCCAGGGCCTCGAGCTGGTTGCTGCGCAGCTGGCCGGCCAGGCGGGTGCTCAGGGCCGAAAGGCTCTGCACCCGAGGAGTATCGCTCCTGTAAGTAGAGCGGGCCTGGCTGAGCTGCTGCTCCACGCTCTGCAGCTGGGAGAGCAGGTCGCTGCTGGCTTGGGTGACGGTGACACCCCCATCACCGCCTACCCCAGTTGAACCACTGCCAGCTGAACCACCTCCTGCTGAACCACCGCCGGTGCTGAAACTGGAGGAGGTGAGCTTGCCGGCCACCACACCCAGGCGCAGTTTCTCGAGGCGACTGCGCTCAGCCTCGAGCTCACGCTGCTGCATTCCCATGCCGGCGGCCTCGGCCTTGAGGGCCACGGCCTCGGCCTCCGGAGCAATCAGGTTGTAGCGGCCGCGGAAATCTGCCAGCTTGCCCTGCAACTTGTTGACAGTGCTCTGCATCAGAGGCTCCTGCTCGTCAAGAAAATTCAACCCTTCGTTGAGCTGCTGCTGGCGCTGCTGCAGGGCAAAGTTGAGATAGGCCGCGCTCAGCGCGGCGAGGGCGGCACGAATCTCACTGGGGCGCTGCCCCATCAAGCTGACTACCAACACCCCCTGAGGTGAACTGGCACGGGAACCAGTGGCCTGGGTGATTTGCACCCCGTCCACTAGGCCGCCCGCCGCACCAAGCTGGCTGCGCAGTGGGTCAAGCACCATTGGGCTGCGCAGGGTTCCGATCAGCGTCGGATAGTCGATGGTCGTGCGATTGCGGGCCAGGTTTTCGATCACTCCTCCGCCGCCGCCGCCACCGCCACCGCCACCGCCGCCGGAGCCATTGGTGTTGGTGCTGATCGGATCGGTAACCAGCAGCTCGAAACTACCCTCGTAAACAGGCCAGAAAGCACGCTGTACCAGGGTGGTGGCAAAGGCCAGGCCAGCTACGCTTGCGGCCACTAGCAGGGCAAGCTTGCGGCGGCGGCGGATCGCCACCCAAATTTCAATCATATTGATACCCCCGCTCGGTTGCAGGGACCCAGCCACCCCCTGGCTCTGAACAAAGGCTCCTGGAGGCAACTGCACAATGGTTGCAGCGCCTGTGGGCACAAGGGAATTCGAGGGGGGCAGGCGGTCCAGGGTAATCACGCCTTATCGGTGAAAGGATCTTAGCAAAAACGCCATGTATTTCCACCATTGCCTGTCCCTGGCCAGACTCCCAGCGGAGGGGAGATCGGATCTTTACCCATTGGCCGCTTTTATCACCCATTGACAGCTCTGATCAATGCGCTGAACTGAGACCAGGAACTTTATAATTGCCAAATGATTGCCATCTCAGCCTTTCCAATCAGTTGGGTGCTCGTTCAAGACCTGGCCGTCGGCCCCGCGCCGGTGGCTGCCAGACATCTCAACAGGCTAGAGGCTGAAGGCATCACGGCGGTGCTCAGCCTCTGCTCCACCGAAGAGAAAGCCGCCCCTACAGACCTAGAGGAGCGCTTCCACTGCCGTCGCCTGGTGCTGCCAGACCATCGCAGCCAGGGCACCCTCAGCATTGGCCAACTGGAGCAGGCCCTGGAGCTATTGGCTGAGCTGCGCAGCCACGGGCCGGTGTTTGTCCACTGTGTGGCGGCTATCGAACGCTCGCCCCTAGTCTGCCTAGACTGGCTAATGCGAGAGCATGGTCTGAGCCGGCAGAACGCCCTCGACTACATGCTGCAAGTGCATCCGGGCACTAGCCCATCGGCCGCCCACTTGATGCTCCTATCTCAATTGAACCATGCCCTGCCGGCGGCACTGAAGATTGCCTGAGAAGTTCCATGAGAGTTGAGATTGCATGAAAGATATTTTCCAGCCATCATGGGCCAGACCCAACGGGTTACGGCTGCAGATAGCTGCGCTGCTGTGCCTGGCCCCAAATCCTTCCTCATAGATGACCGTGAGCAATTCCGCCTGCAAAACTGCCCTGATCACCGGCGTCGCCGGCCAGGACGGCTCCTACCTGGCCGAGTTGTTGCTGGAGAAGGGGTACAGCGTGCATGGCATCAAGCGCCGGGCCAGCAGCTTCAACACCCAGCGGATCGACCACCTCTATCAGGATCCCCACGAGACCGGCAGCGAGGGCCAGGCCCCCAAGCTGCAACTGCACTACGGCGACCTCACAGACAGCTCAAACCTGATCCGGATCATCCAGCAGGTGCAGCCCGATGAGATCTATAACCTCGGCGCCCAGAGCCATGTGGCCGTTTCCTTCGAGAGCCCCGAATACACGGCAGACTGCGACGCCCTCGGTCCGTTGCGCATCCTCGAAGCCGTAAGAATCCTCGGCCTCAGCTCCAAAACCCGCATCTACCAGGCCTCCACCTCCGAGCTCTACGGACTGGTCCAGGAGATCCCCCAGAAGGAAACCACCCCCTTCTATCCCCGCTCCCCCTACGGCGTGGCCAAGCTCTACGGCTACTGGATCACCGTCAACTACCGGGAGGCCTACGGCATGTATGCCTGCAACGGCATCCTCTTCAACCACGAATCCCCGCGCCGCGGTGAAACGTTTGTGACCCGCAAGATCACCCGCGGCCTGGCCCGCATTGATGCCGGGCTCGACGATTGCCTCTATATGGGCAACCTCGACTCCCTGCGGGACTGGGGCCACGCCCGCGACTATGTGGAGATGCAGTGGCGCATGCTCCAGCAGGAGGGGCCGCCGCAAGACTTCGTGATCGCCACCGGCCGGCAGGAAACGGTGCGCCGCTTCATCGAACTCACCGCCGAGCAGCTCGGCTGGGGGGGCATCGATTGGGAAGGGGAGGGAATCCAGGAGATCGGCCGCCGCTCTGGCAGCAGCGAGGTGGTGGTGCGCATCGACCCCCGCTACTTCCGCCCCGCCGAGGTGGAAACCCTGCTCGGGGATCCCACCCTGGCCCGCGAGAAGTTGGGCTGGGTTCCCACCACCACCCTTGAGGAGCTGGTGGCCGAAATGGTGGCAGCCGACAAGGAAGAAGCCAAAAAAGAAGCGATCCTGCGGCTC
>NZ_JAGQCQ010000154.1:0-8378 GCF_024346275.1 Cyanobium sp. BA20m-p-22 | reverse complement strand
GGATCAGAAACACGTCGCAGCCGCGGATCGATTCCTGGATCTGGATGTAGAACTCGCCATCGGCGAAGCGTTTGATCACCCGGGGGCCGTCGGGAACCCCCAGGTAGGCGGCGATTTCCCGGGCCAGGGCCTGGTTGGAGTTGCCGCTGAACAGCCGCAACCGCCGGGTGTCATGGGTCGACTCGATCGGGCTGCCTTGGGGAGCGACGCGATCAGCGGTGAGGAAACTGGTCACGGCGAGCGCGCAAGCGTCGGCTGGCAGCTGATCGTAGAAGCGAGACTGGCTGCTGACTGCAAACAACCATGACGCTTTCCGTGCCTCGGTTGGACCAGCCCCTGGTGGTGGTTGCTGGCGGCGCGGCCATGGCGGTGACGGCACTGCAGCACAGGGCAGCACCGGCCCTGGCAACGGCCCTCGATCTGCCCTGGTGGGAGCCCCTCCGGCCTCAAAGCCCCCAGGGGGCCTTGGCGGCCCTGGCGGGCCGGGGCCCCGGCCTAGTGCCGCTGCCGATCGATCCGGGCCTGCCCCTGGAGGGGGGCGCGGGCCACTGGGCCGAGGCTCTCGGCGCCTGGCGCCAGCCGGCATTGCTGCTGCTGGCCGGGGAGCAGCTCAACAGTGGGCTGCCGGCAGCGATGACGGCCCTGCTGCTCCAGTGGCGAGTGCCCCTACTGGGGTTGGTGCAGGCCGATGGCCCCTGGGAAGCCCGCGCTCGCCGCGGGGATGGCCTGCCCTGGCTGGGGAACCTGGATGGGGCGGAGGGACTGGACCTGGCCCTGGCCCTGGAGCTGCGTTGGCGCCAGATCGGAGCCGACTGAGGCGCGAGGCGTCTAGGGAGTGGGGGCCACCGCTGGCCAGAGGGGCACCGCCGCGCCGGGGTCGATTTGCCGCAGGGGCGGCACACCTGGCGGGGCCGGTGCTGGCGGCGCCAAGGGCACGGCTGTGAATTGCACCGTTTCAGGTCGGCTGAGGCCGGCCGCCAGCAGGCTCAGGGTTTCCGCCTGGGTGAGGTTGGTGGCCATGCCCTCCCTGCTCAGAAATTGGCTCAGGCTGGTGAGCCGGCCCAGGTGCTCGGGCAGGGCCATTTCCCACACCAGAGCGCGCAGCACCAACTGGTGGTTTTCCTGGCGGCTTTGCTCTGGGCGGCTGGGATCGCGATAGCGCACCAGCTGCTCCACCTGGCTGCCCCGCAGCCGTTGCAGCCCACCCTGCAGATCGATCGTGAAGCCCTGGCTTTTGTCGCTGTAGCGAAGGGAGCGGGTGGGGTTGGCGGCGATGCTGCCAAGGCCATCCACCAGGCTGCGCAGGGTGGCTCGACCCAGCACCAGATAGCGATCTGGCACACCTGGCTCGAGCCCCACCAGGCTGCTCACCGCGTCGGCGATCAGGGCAGGGCCGCCCAGTCGGTAGAGGCTGCCGAGGCCCTGGGGACGGCTCTGGCCGGGGATCTGCACCGCCAAATTGGCAGGCAGGGTGAGCACCTGCAGCGGCCCCTGGGGATTGATCCGCAGCAGCAGCAGGGCATCGGCATTGGCGGGGCCAGGCGGGGCCGCCCGGTTGAGGGGATCGGCGGGGCGTTCGCTATCCAGGCCGATCACCAGCACGGTGACACTGCGGCTTGGGGCTTTGGCCAGGTCGGCTGGGGTGAGCTGCTGGACCAGTTGGCTGGAGCGGTCAGGTTCGGGCCAGATCCAGGCAAACAGGCCCAGCCCAACAGCCAGGCCAGCACCGGCCATGGCCAGTCGCAGCAGCACCGCTCCCAGGCGGCGCTTCGGCTGGTCTGAACTCTGAGCCATGGTCAGGCGGAGCGACGCCCACTTTGACCCACCCCCCTGCTGCCCGCACCCGATAGGTTGGGCCCCTGCTGATGCCCCAGGGCTGTCCGGTAATGGCTGTCAGTGCTCCCCATGAGCGGGCAAGGCCCCTGGCCAAGGGAAGTATCTATCCTGCCAAAGACCTGTGTAGCCAGTGCGGCCTCTGCGACAGCCGCTGGGTGGCCTACGTCAAGCAGAGCTGCGCCTTCCTGACCCAGCGCTTTGAGGCGATGGAAACGGAAGCCCACGGCCGCAGCCGCGACCTGGACAACGACGACGAGCTCTATTTCGGCGTGCAGCAGCGAATGCTCACGGCCCGGCTGCAGCGGCCCATAAAAGGAGCCCAATGGACGGGCATCGCCAGTCGCATCGGCGTACTTGCCCTGGAAACGGGCCTGGTGGATGGGGTGCTGTGTGTGGGCCAGAGCCCTGACGACCGCTTCACCCCCGTGCCCCAGCTGGCCCGCACCCCGGCCGAGGTGCTCGCCGCCCGGGTAAATAAGCCCACCCTCTCCCCCAATTTGGAGGTGCTCGAGCAGCTGCCCGGCAGCGGCATCCGCCGGCTCCTGGCCATCGGCGTGGGCTGCCAGATCCAGGCCCTGCGGGCCGTGCAGCCCACCCTGCCGCTCGAGCAGCTCTACGTGCTGGGCCTACCCTGCGTTGACAATGTGTCCCGTCAGGGGCTGCAGACCTTCCTGGAGAGCACGGTGAGCTCACCGCAGACGGTGGTGCACTACGAGTTCATGCAGGATTTCCGCATCCACTTCCGCCACAGCGACGGCCGCGAGGAAACCGTGCCGTTTTTCGGGCTCGACACCCCGAAGCTCAAGGACGTATTCGCGCCCAGCTGCCTGAGCTGCTTCGACTACACCAACGCCGGCGCCGACCTGGTGGTGGGCTACATGGGTGCGACCTTCGGGCGCCAATGGCTCACGGTGCGCAACCCCAAAGGCCAGCAGCTGCTGGAACTAGTGGAGGCGGAGCTGGATGTGGCTCCGGTGACCAGCAGTGGCAACCGCCAGGCGGCGGTGCAGCAGGGCATCGAGGCCTACGACAAGGCCGTGAAGCTGCCGCTCTGGTTGGCCCAGCTGATCGGCCTTGTGGTGGAGCGCTTCGGGCCGAAGGGCCTGGAATACGGCCGCTTCTCGATCGATTCCCACTTCACCCGCAACGCCCTCTGGTTGCGGCGCAACCACCCTGAAAAGCTGGAGGCCCACATCCCGGCCTTTGCCCAGAAGATCATCAGCCGCTACCGGCTGCCAAAAACATGAAGGTCCCCGACCTGCGTCGTGCCGGCGTACTGCTCCATCCCACGGCCCTGCCTGGCCCCGGGGGCTGCGGCAGCTTTGGCCAGGCCTGCCAGGACTGGCTGGCCCTGCTCGGCCGCCACGGCATCGGGGTTTGGCAGTTGCTGCCCCTGGCCCCCACCGACGGCACCGGCTCCCCCTACAGCTCCCCCAGTGGCTCGGCCCTCAACCCCTGGCTGCTCGACGGCGAGCAACTGGTACAGCAAGGCTTTTTGCAGTGGGCCGACCTGGAGATGCTGCCTGGGGCGGCCGCTGGGGCAGGCCGCCTGGATCTGGACGCCATGCCGGCCCGCAGCCAGGCCATGGGGGAAGCCCTGGCCCGCCGCTGGCCGGCGCAGCCGGCCGAGCAAAAGCAAGCCTTCGCCCGCTGGCGGCGGCGCCAGCGGGGCTGGTTGGCCGACCACGCCCTTTTCATGGTGATTCGGCGCCTCCAGGGGGGCCAGCCCTGGTGGCTGTGGCCCGAGCCCCTGGCCCGGCGTCAGGGCCTGGCCCTGCGCCGGATCGCGGCGCAGCAGGCCAGCGGGCTCCTGGCGGAAGAACTGCTCCAATGGCAACTCCAGCGCCAGTGGCTGCAGCTGCGCAAGCAGGCCGAGCGCTCTGGTGTGCAGGTGCTCGGTGACCTGCCCTTCTACGTGGCCCACGACAGCGCCGACGTGTGGGCCCACCCGGCCCTGTTTTCGTTGCAGGGCGATGGTCGTCTCACGGCCCAGAGTGGGGTGCCACCGGATTACTTCTCAGCGACGGGCCAGCTCTGGGGCACGCCGGTCTATCGCTGGCCCCTGCACCTGTTCACCGGCTTCCGCTGGTGGTTGGCCCGGCTTCAGCGTCAGTTTGAGCTGTTTGATCTATTGCGCCTCGACCACTTCCGCGCCCTGCAGGCCTTCTGGAGTGTGCCCGGCGATGCAACCACCGCCGAGCATGGCCATTGGGCCTGGTTTCCTGGCTGGCCCCTGCTGACCCTGCTCTGGTTGCGCCAGGGCATGAACCTGCCCCTGATAGCCGAAGATCTCGGCGTGATCACCCCAGCGGTGGAGGCCCTGCGCGACGGCTTCGGGCTGCCGGGCATGAAGATCCTCCAGTTTGCCTTCAACGGGGATTCGACCAACCCCTACCTGCCGGCCAACATCCAAGGCCCCCACTGGGTTGTGTACACGGGCACCCACGACAACGCCACCACGGTGGGCTGGTGGCAGAGCCTCGATGGAGACTCCCGCCAGAGGCTGGCCGAGGCGGTGGGGGCACCGATCACGGCACCGGCCTGGCAGCTGCTCGAGTTGGCCCTGGCAAGCCCGGCCAACCTGGCCGTAGTGCCGCTCCAGGATCTGCTGGAACTGGACGATCGGGCCCGCTTCAACACCCCCGGCACCAGCTCGGGCAACTGGACCTGGCGGCTGGAGCAGCCGATCGCCGACCTGGAGGGCAAGCTGCAGGGCTATGGGGAGATGGCCGCGCGCTACCAGCGCCGCAGCTGACTGGCCCCCTGGCCCCGGGCCGCCAGCTCCAGGGGCCGCAGGTCTGGATAGAGCTTGAGCAGGGTCTGCTCGGGACTGGGCGCTTTGACCTGCTCCTGCGGCGGCAGGGGGGGGATGGGTCGCAGGGCCAGCAGCCCCTGGGATGCAACCTTCTGCTGCTGGAGATTCAAGCCATAGACCAGGGCGAGGGTGAGCACCCCGTAGAGAACCGTGCCCTGCCAGGTGGTGAAGACATCGATGGAGCCTGGGGTGAAGCGCAGTGAATCCCCTTGCCGCTGCTGGCGGGCCTGCTGCTGGTTGCCCCTGGCCAACATCGGATCCAGGCAGCCGGAGGGCAGATCCAGGTGCCGTTCAATCAGCGGCAGCATCGTGCGCAGGTAGGTGGCCTCCGGCAAGCGATCGGGCCAGCCCCGCTCCAGGGCCTCCAGCACGGCCGCGCTGACCCGGGTATCGAGGGCCAGCTGCCGCAGGCTCAGACCCCGCTCCTCCCGCCGCTGCCGCAGCTGACGCCCGGCCGCCAGCAGGGGGTCGAGCTCGGGTTCGGGCGCAGCCGCTGGCTGGGAACGGGGTTTTCGCCCCAGCCAGCGGCCAAGGCGACCCCGCAGGCGCGTCGGTGGCAACTGGCTGGGCGGGTTCAGGAGGGGAATTTTAATGCCTGCCATTCCTGGTGATCGAGGCGGCGCCAGCCACCTTCCGGCAGGTCAGCCAGCCGCAGGGAACCGATCGCCCAGCGCTGTAGGTCCAGCACCGGATGGCCCAGAAGCGCTGCGGTGCGACGAATCTGGCGGTTGCGCCCCTCCCCCATAACCAGTTCCAGCTCGGTTGCCTGGCTGGTTTGCTGGCTGGTTTGCTGGATCAGACGCAGCCCGACGGGCTGGCTGGGCTGGCCGTCCAGGGGGACGCCGGCGGCCCAGCGCGCCAGGGCCTGGGCCGACGGCCGCCCCTCAACCCAGACCCGGTAGGTCTTGCGGTGGCCGTAGCGGGGATGGCTGAGCCGCAGGGTTAAATCGCCCTGATTACTGAGCAGCAGCGCGCCGCGGCTGTCGGCATCGAGGCGACCGACGGGATGGAGCCCCCGGCCCTGGCGCAGCTCGGCTGGCAGCAGCTCCAACACCGTGGGCCGGCCCCTGGGGTCCCGGCAGCTGCAGAGCACGCCAACGGGCTTGTTGACCAGTAGCAGCATGGGCTCCGGCCTGGCCGCCAGGGCCTGGCCCCGCACGCTGATCAGGTCGGAGGCGGGATCGGCCCGATCGCCGAGCTGGGCCAGGGCGCCATTGACCTGGACCAGACCCTGGCGCAGCAGGGTTTCGGCCTGGCGCCGCGAACAGAGGCCGGCGGCGGCCATCAGTTTCTGCAACCGTTCAGCGGCCAATTCACCCATGCATGGCTCCCATGCTGCCTCCCGGCGAAGGATGGTAGGGTTGCGAAACGAAAGAGTTTCGCAACCCTGATCAAGCCATGGCCGCATTAGAAGGCGATCTGGTGCGCAGCTACCTGCGTGACATCGGCCGGGTGCCGCTGCTGAGCCACGAGCAGGAGATCACCCTGGGCCGTCAGGTGCAGGAGTTGGTCGCCCTCGAGGAGCTGGAGCTGGAGCTGGAAAGCCGCCTGGGCGCCAAGCCCAGCCAGGCCGAGCTGGCCCAGGCCGCCGGTCTGAGTGCACCCCTGCTCAAGAAGCGGCTGCAGGCGGGCCGCCGGGCCAAGGAGCGGATGGTGGCGGCCAACCTGCGGCTGGTGGTGAGCGTGGCCAAGAAGTACACCCGCCGCAACATGGAGCTGCTGGATCTGATCCAGGAGGGCACGATCGGCCTGGTGCGGGGCGTCGAGAAGTTCGATCCCACCCGGGGCTACAAGTTTTCAACCTATGCCTACTGGTGGATTCGCCAGGGCATCACCCGGGCGATTGCCGAGAAGAGCCGCACGATCCGGCTGCCGATCCACATCACCGAAACGCTCAACAAGCTCAAGAAGGGCCAGCGGGAGTTGAGCCAGCTGCTGGGTCGCACCCCGACGGTGACCGAGCTGGCCGAAGCGGTTGAGCTGCCGGAGGAGGAGGTCAAAGACCTGCTCTGCCGGGCACGCCAGCCGGTGAGCCTGGAGACCAAGGTGGGCGACGGCGATGACACCGAACTGATCGACCTGCTGGCAGGCGATGGCGAACTGCCCGAGGAGCGGGTGGATGGGGAGTGCCTCAAGGGCGACCTGCGGGCCCTGCTGGAGCAGCTGCCGGAACTGCAGGGCCGGGTGCTGAAGATGCGCTACGGCATCCCCTGCGCCGACAACCCCGAGGGCGGCAACAGCGAACCGATGAGCCTGAGCACGATCGCCAAGGTGCTGGGCATGAGCCGCGACAAAACCCGCAATCTGGAGCGCAAGGCCCTTGATGGGGTGCGCGCCAATTCACCAATGCTGGAGGGCTACCTAGTCGCCTGATCTCGGTAGCCCGTCAACTGGTTAACCGATCAACCGATCAACTGGTGGCGCTCACGGAGCGGGCGATCAGCACGGTGAGCATCAGAATTGCCAGCAACACCTGCAATGACATCACCAACTTGGCCGTCCGTGACATCACCACTTCGGAAGTTGGGCCATAGGTGGAGTTGACATTCAGCGAGATAAACAGGTAGTCAATGATGTGGGGCTCGGGTGGAGCCTGCCCCTCCCGGTTCGGCCATATAAAGGCCCCGCCGGGGGTACTCACATCGAGGAAGATATACACAAACATAAACACCAGCACGCTTTCCATATACACGGCCGCCACATCCCAAAGCCCGCCCAGGCCGCCTCCCTGATGTTGATCTGCACTCGCCACCATCGATAACACGTTAGTTATCACCTGAACCATGGAAAACAGCAGGTAAACCAGGGCCCAGCGAAACAATTCGCGCTTCTGGCCGCGAAACAGGCTGATCGCCAGCCCCAGGGTAATGGCGACGAAGACAATGGTGCCTGCTAAATCAACTGAATGCACCAGATTATCTAGATCTGGGCTTATCAGTTTTCGGTTCTTGAGGTGGCCCACCAGCAGCAGATCCACCATCCAAACGCCCGTGGTGGAGGCGATAACGGCCAGCCGGCCCCCACCACGGGTGAGCCGATCGCGCAGCAGATCAGCTGGCCCCCCAGCTGCTTGTTGAGGCTCCAGGGAGCCCATTGGGTCACCCTTGGTCATCGGGCTAGACCTGCAATGGGTTTCAGAAGAACTGGTCGAAATTATCGAAGTCCACGGCACTGAATGTGCCATCCTCCACCTGGCCCATCAGCCGCTCCAGCTGCACCCATAGCGCTCCTGCAGTGGCGATCGAGAGCACAAACGACACCAGCAAGGCCACGCCTGCGGAGAAGCCGAACACCTGCAGGCTGCCACCGATGAACAGGGTGATGCCGATCACCACCCCGAAGTAGGGCAGGGTGATGGTGTAGCTGCCCAGGGGCAGCAGGGCCAGCCGATCCTGTTTCCAGCCTTCAAGCTTGTTTTCCACCAATTTGGCGAAGGTGAGGCCGCAGAGCACACCGATTGCCAAGCCCACCCCTGCCACTAGGTAGGGGGGCTGCATCACCACGGCGTATTCCAGCAGGTATTCGGCCGCATCCAGGTCGCCGTAGTCGCCCTGAGCCAGATCCAGGGCGGCCTCGCTGAGGTTGATCGGCGCGGGCATCAACGCAGCGAACACGGCGGCAGGAAAACGGCTGGGGAGACCCTAGCGGCGCTGCCCTCTCAGGGTCCCCAGCGCTGGGACCCCAGGAAGGTGAGCTCCACCAGATCGCTGGCCTGGTTGTCGCCAGG
>NZ_JAGQCQ010000153.1:0-8492 GCF_024346275.1 Cyanobium sp. BA20m-p-22 | reverse complement strand
TTGCCGCAGTCAATCAGCCCAGGGTCTATCCCTTCTAGCTGAGCGATATGCCATCAAAGGCTATACAACATCCGTGCACACCGCCTGCGCATCAGGCGGTCAAGCCGTTGGCACGGGCTTGAAACTGATCCGACGCGGCGACTGTGATTACGTACTTGCGGGGGGCTTCGATTCAATGATTAGTCCCCTGGGCCTAGCCGGATTCTGCCTGCTCAACGCAGTATCAACAGACAACCATAATCCCCATACGGCCAGCCGCCCCTTTGATGCCAGCCGCAATGGATTTGTCCTGGGTGAAGGGGCTGGCTTCCTTGTGCTGGAAGAATGGGAAGCAGCTGTTAAAAGGGGCGCTCGGATCTACGCAGAGCTAGCGGGGGAGGGCAATTCCCTTTCCAGTTACCGAATCACCGATTCCCATCCCTCCGGTGATGGCCCAATCCAGGCAATGCAACAAGCTCTGCAATCGGCCGGCATATTTCCAGAACAGGTTGATTACCTAAATGCCCATGGCACATCAACACCAATGAACGATCGCAGTGAGGCAGCGGCGGCACATGTGGTTTTTGGCAGCCATATTAAGGATCTAAGCGTGAGTTCAACAAAAAGCACCATGGGCCATCTGATCGCAGCGGCAGGGGCCGTAGAGGCGGCGATTTGCGCCTTGACCATTCATCACGGCAAGGTTCCGATCAATGCAAATCTCACCCAACGGGACCCCGACTGCAACCTCAATTTTATATGTGATAAAGCAAAGGATCAGGCTGTTCGCGTGGCCATGTCCAACTCACTGGGCTTTGGTGGCTCCAACAGCTGCTTAGTATTTCGCGAGCCCGGGGCCTCATAATCGATGCAGACAGCGGCGCGAGTTGTAATCACTGGCCTAGGTGCAATCTGCGCATCTGGCAAGCAGCCTGAGCAGATCCTTGATTCCCTATTGGATGGCACTATCAGCATTGCCGAAATAGGCGGCTGGGATGGGGAGAATTGGCCATGCCGATTAGGCGGGGTGGTTGGGTTCAGCCCAAGGGAACTGATCAATGATCGCAAGCTCCTTAAGCTAATCAAGAAAACAGACGTGGTCGGCATCTATGCCGCAGAACAAGCCCTTAACTCTGCTGGGATCAGTGCATACAGGGAGTCGCTGGCCAGCGCAGATGACGATAGCTTTGCTGAAAGATTTGGCCTTTATGTAGGCACCAGTGGCGGCTACTATGATACCCAGTATGATTTTTTGCCCCTGATCAGCGAAGCCAATGGCAGCATGCAGGCCATTGGCGAAAGGCTGGGCGAAAGTGTCAACCCAATGTGGCTACTTGGCAACCTCCCCAACAACGTTGTATGCCATGTAGGCATAAGGAATAAGCTCAAGGGCGCAAATGCCTGCATCACAAATCACGGCACAAGTGGATCGCTTTCAATCATCGAGGCCTTCGAAAGCCTACGCATTGGCGACACCGAACGGGCCATAGCCATCGGCCACGATGCCCCAGTCGAACCCCAAACAGTTCTCTACTACCAAAAGGCAGGGCTGCTTGCGGACGCCCAGCTCACCCCCTTTGATGCCGATCGGTCTGGCTGCATCCTTGGCGAGGGCGGGGCAGCTCTAGTGCTGGAAACCCTGGAGGCGGCCGAGTCGAGGTCAGCTCCGATCCATGCTGAGATTCTTGGCAAGGGATGTACATCTGAAGCCCAAGGGCTTCTGCCGGTGAGAGTTGATGGTGATGGCGTCGCCAGAGCCATTTGCCTGGCTCTGGAACAGGCAGGCCTGGAAACTCAGCAAATCGGAATGATTGTGTGCCATGGCAACGGCACCAGAACATCAGATCTCTCTGAGGGCGTGGCAATTCGCAGGGTATTCGGTACCCAAATCCCACCAATTACCTGCTTCAAATGGGCATTTGGCCACCTCTTAGCAGCCGCTGGAAGTATCGATACAGTTCTAGCCCTTACCGCACTTCAACGGGGAATTGTGCCTGCCATCGCACCCCTGAGAAACATCGATCCATCCTTGCAAGACCTGCCAATTGCGAAGGTTGCCAGAGAGCCCATCTCTGATACGGCATTAATTCTATCGCGTGGCTTTGGAGGCCAGAACAGCGCATTGATCATCCGGGCAACCAGCCGATGAGATCATGAATAATGCCTAATAGATACAAATGTGGTGTTGACCATGTAGACATCGCTCGAGTGCAGCAGCTGGTGGATCATTCTTCCAATGAAGATCTCAAGGGAATCTTTAGCCAGCAGGAGCTCGATTATGCGGGTAAATCAAAGAGCCGCTATGGGCGCCTAGCCGCTCGCTTTGCCGCGAAGGAAGCTTGTCTCAAGCTATTTCCGCTGGAAACGGCAACCGCAGCCATTGATCTCTCTGATTTTTCAGTACAGAATGATGGCTATGGGGCCCCATTTGTATGCCTATCGCCAAGGGCAAATGCCCTGCTGAATTTATATGGATTTGAGCAGATCTCAATCAGCCTGAGTCACACCAAAGCCCATGCTGCGGCCACGGCAATAGCATCAAGCAAAGACTTTAAAGCCCCCCTGATCGGCAGATTGGCCTATCGGCTTCTACCCATCAGACGAAAGCTGGTGCTGGCCAATCTTGAAAGGGTCTATGGCAGAACACTTAGCAAATCCCAAATTAAATCCATAGCCCAGGCCCACTATGCCCATTTCATTAGAATCGGCATCGAGTTCATCCGGTTTCAGTTTCTATCCCAAGCCCAGCGGATGGCCCAGGCGAGGGTAGAAAATGCCGACCTGATCATCGCCGCCCTTAGCAAGGGCCAGGGGGCCATCATCCTGACTGGCCATTTTGGCAACTTCACAACAGCCATTGCGGCCGGAGTTACCAACTTTCCTGAAGCCAGGGGACGTTTTTACTTTGTGCGCAGACCGTTGCAGCCAGCTTGGTTCGAGGCCCTGATTAATAAACAATTTGAAAAATCCGGCTTCAAGAGCCTGCCAAAAACAGGGTCGATGGAATCAATCATGAATTGCCTAGAGGCAGGCCATGCGGTTGTCTTCCCCTTTGACCAACACGCTGGCGGCAAGAGCAGCATCCTGGTTGACTTCCTTGGCCACCCGGCCGGAACCTTTCGCAGCCTCGCCCTGATTGCGATTGCTTCAGGCGCCCCCGTCATTCCAGCATCAAGCTGGAGGGACGAAAATGGCAACCACGTATTGCGCTTTGAGGAACCCTTACAACTGGTTGAATCGACCAGTGCAAAGGAAGAGATCCGACTCAATACGCGACTTTTCAATGCGAGCCTGGAGCAAATGGTGCTGCGCCACCCGGATCAGTGGTGGTGGGTTCACCGGCGCTGGCGCAACTGAGCTGGTTTCGCTCTCATGCCGCCTGCAGGGCGTCGCTGCCGCATCGGGCGCAGAAGCGTTGCTGACCCAATTGGCTATGGCCGCATTTGCCGCACACCTGCACCACCGGCGCCACATTGCGGCCATCCTCAACGCCATCGCGCAGGTCGATCTCCCGCAGCTTGGCCTCCAGCTCGGCCTGGCCAACCTGGCCGCTGGCCAGCAGCAGCTCAGATAGGGCCTCAACCCGCAAAACCACCTGCTGCAAACGGGTGTCAACGGCATCCAGCCGGATGGCCAATTCCTCAGGGCTTGGCGGCGGGCTCGATCGTTCCATGGGGTGACATTAGGGGGCCAGGCTGGACCGGTAACTTGACTGCCACCTAGGGCACGCACGATGGAGATCACCCTGGTGGGAAGCGGCCTGTTAGGCACCGCGATCGGTGAGCGGTTACTGGCCCGTGGCTACCGGCTTCACGTGTGGAACCGGCGGCAGGAGCGTGCCCAGACGCTGGTCGCAGCGGGGGCCCAACTCGCCTCCAGCCCTGCCGAGGCTGTGACCGCGGGCGAGCTCGTGATCACCGTGCTCAGTGACGGCCCCATCACCGCTGAGGTGCTGCTCAACCAGGCCGGCACCGCCCTCCCGGGGCGGCTGGTGCTGCAGGTGGCGACCATCGCGCCGGCCGAAAGCCGCGACCTGGCGATCGCCCTGCAGCAACGCGGTGCCCGCTATCTGGAAACCCCCGTGCTGGGTAGCCGGCCGGAGGCTCTGGCCGGCTGCCTCCAGGTGATGGTGGGCGGCGACCTGGCCGATCTCGAACGGGCTCGGCCGGTGCTAATGGCCCTCGGAGGCGAACCGCGCCATCTCGGACCTGTCGGAGCTGCCCTGCACACCAAGCTGGCCCTCAACCAGCTGATCGCCAGCCTCACCCACAGCTTCAGCCTGGCCCTGCACGTGGTGCAGCAGGCCGGCGTGGAGGTAGAGACCTTCATGGCGATCCTGCGCGAAAGCGCCCTTTACGCCCCCACCTTCGACAAAAAACTGGCCAAGGAACTGGCCGACGACTACAGCAACCCCAACTTCCCCACCGCCCACCTGCGCAAGGACCTGCAGCTGTTTCTCACCGCCGCCGCCGCTCTACAGCTCGAGACCCAGGGCCTGCGGGGCCTGGCCGAGCTGCTTGAGCGAGCGACCGCCGCCGGTCTAGATGAGCTCGACTACAGCTCCCTGCACCGGCTCACGGGCACCACCTCGACCCAGAGGGCCAGCGGCTGATGAATCTCAGGCCCCCAAATCGGCCAGCCGCCGCCGGGCCAGTTCCGCCTGGGCCTCGGCTTCGGCCAGGTTTGCCTGGCATTCCGCCACCACCTCAGGCGGGGCCTTGCCCGCGAAGTTTGGATTGGCAAGGCGACCCGCCAGGCCCTTGATCTCCCTATCGGCCTTGGCGATGTCCTTCTCCAGCCGGCCGCGCAGGGCGTCGAGATCCACCAGGCCCTCAATCGGCAGCAACACCTGCAACTCACCACTCACGCCGGCCAAGGCGCGCTGGCCGGGGGCTGCCTCAGCAGCGGCGGGATCGAGCACAACCAGGCTCTCAGCTCGGGTGAGGGCGGTGATATCGGCGCTGGCCTCCTGCAGCACCGCCGCCAGCTCGCCGCGACCGGTGACGAAACGCACCGGCGCACTCTGGTTGGGCTTGAGCCCCGCCACGGCCCGCAGGTTGCGCACCACCCGGATCGCCTCGATCAGCTCGGCAAAGGACGCCTCCAGATCGTCGTCGAGGGCGGCAACGTCCACCGCCGGCCAGGGCTGGAGCGCCAGGAAGGTCTCCGGCGGCTCGCCGGTAAGGCCATGCCAGAGCTCCTCGCTCAGGTGCGGCATCAGCGGATGCAGCATCACCAGCAGCTCGCCGAGCAGCTTGGCCAGCACCTGGCGGGCGGTGCGCTGATCCGCCAAGGCAGCCTCGCGGGCAGCCCCCTCCAGATTCACCGGCACCTGCAGGCGCCGCTTAAGCAGCTCAATGGTCCAGTCGCAAACCTCATTCCAGGCGAACTCATAGAGCCCCTTGGCCGCTTCACCCAGGCCGTAGCTGTCATAGCGCTCGGCGGTTTCCCGGTTCACCCGCGCCAGCCGCGAGAGGATCCAGCGGTCGGCCAGCTGCAGGGCCGCTGGATCCGGCTCACCCAGCGAAGCCGGCGTCTCCCCGCCCAGGTTCATCAGGGCGAAGCGGGTGGCGTTCCAGAGCTTGTTGGCGAAGTTGCGCGAAGCCTCCACCGTGGCGGAGGTGTCGGATTTGCGGTCGTAATCAAGGCGGATGTCCTGACCGGCCCCCGCCACCTCGCGCACCAGGGCGAAGCGCAGGGCATCGGCGCCATAGCGCTCAATCAGCAGCAGCGGGTCGATGCCGTTGCCGGCCGACTTGCTCATCTTGCGGTTCTGTTCGTCGCGCACCAACCCGTGGATGTAGACGTCTTTGAAGGGCATTTGGCCCGTAAAGGCGCCGGCCAGCATCGTCATCCGGGCCACCCAGAAAAAGATGATGTCGAAGCCAGTCACCAGCACGCTGGTGGGATACCAACGGGCCAGGTCGGCGGCCTGCTCGTCCGGCCAGCCCAGAGTCGAGAAGGGCCACAGGCCGCTGGAAAACCAGGTGTCGAGGGCGTCGGGATCCTGCTCGAGCAGCAGGGGATGGGCGTGGGTGCCGCCGCTGAACTGGGCCTCCGCCTTGGCCCGGGCTTCTGACCCATCGCGGGCCACCACGTAGGGCGTGTTGTCGGTGATCACACCGCCGGTTTCACTCACCACAAACCAGGCGGGGATGCGGTGGCCCCACCACAGCTGGCGGGAGATGCACCAGTCGCGGATGTCGGTGAGCCAGTCGCGGTAAACTTTGCTCCAGCGCTGCGGCACAAAACGGGGATCGGACCCGGCGGCGGCAGCCAGGGCCTCACGGCAGCGGGCCGCCAGGGGCTCGGTTTTCACGAACCACTGGGTGGAAAGCAGGGGCTCCACCGGCACCTTGCCGCGATCGGAAAAGGGCACGCTGTGGCGGTAGGGCTCCACCCGCGCCAGGAACCCTTCTGCCTCCATGGCCGCCACCACCGCTTGGCGAGCCTCGAAACGATCCAGGCCCGCAAAGCGGCCTGCCGCTTTGTTCATGCTGCCGTCCTTGGCCATCACCGTGATCAGCGGCAGGTTGTGGCGCTGGCCAATCGCGAAGTCGTTGGGGTCGTGGGCGGGGGTCACCTTGACGCAGCCGGTGCCGAACTCGATGTCCACGTGGTCGTCGGCGACGATCGGGATCTGGCGCCCCACCAGGGGCAGGGTGAGGGTCTGGCCCACCAGCGCCGCATAGCGCGGATCCTTGGGGTTCACGGCCACGGCGGTATCGCCGAGCAGGGTTTCGGGCCGGGTGGTGGCGACTTCCAGGAAGCCATCACCGCTGCTGAGCGGATAGCGGAAGTGCCAGAGGTAGCCGTCCACCTCCTGCATCTCCACCTCCAGATCACTCACCGCCGAGCCCGAGGCCGGGCACCAATTCACCAGGTATTCGCCCCGGTAGATCAGGCCCTGCTCATGCAGGCGGTTGAAGGCCTCGATCACCGCGGCACTGCAGCCGCTATCGAGGGTGAAGCGCTCCCGCTGCCAGTCCACCGAGTAGCCCAGGCGGCGCAGCTGGCCCACGATCGTGCCGCCGCTGTCTGCCTTCCAGGCCCAGGCCTTCTCGAGGAATGCCTCGCGGCCCAGGTCTTCCTTGCGCTTTCCTTCAGCCTTGAGCTGCTTCTCGAGGATCGTCTGCACGGCGATCGAGGCGTGGTCGGTGCCCGGCAAACACAGCACGTTTTTGCCGCGCAGGCGCTGGAAGCGCACAATCGTGTCGATCAGGGCCGTGTTGAAGGCGTGGCCCATGTGCAGGCTGCCGGTCACGTTCGGCGGCGGAATCACCACCGAGAACGGCTCCCCCGGAGAGCTGGGGTCGGGATGGAAGGCGCCGCTGCTCTCCCAGGCCTGCTGCCAGCGGCTCTCAGTGCCCGCCGGGTCGTAGCTCTTGGGCAGAGCGTCGTTCACAAGATTACTTCTAGTACTGCTATCAGTCTCTCAAAGCGTGGGCATTTTGGTGGACGCGTCCCTTGAGATTGAGAAAAATAGAGAATTCCTTAGCCGTTTAACAGTCTCTATCAAGATGTGGATAGAAACATCCTCAGCAGAATCCTGGTCAGAGAACCCAAACGGATTATCAATATCGTCGATCAGCCTAAGCAGGAGTATCACCAGAAAGGAAATCACCGCCAAAAAAAAGATCGACGCGGGGAGATTTTCAGACTTTGCCAGCACTAGTCCCGAGACCAGAAGAGCAGCCGCTATGTAGGCCATCCAATAAACTAGCGGAACAAAGTCCGTGTCTCGGATGACTTGCACTCGATTAACCCGTTGAAGAATTACAGCCATATCCGCCATTAGCCTACCGCGAAGAGTAGAAGCATCCCCCTTGATCTGGGCGCAAGCTTCGGCAACCATTAAATGGGTTTCAGCATAATTCTCATACATGGCGCCTTGAGGAACTCGATCATGAAACCAATCGACTACACATTCGCCGAAGCCAATTAACTTTTCGAGATATTTGGTGGTTTCTGCCTGTGAATTGTAGACCTTGATAGCCACAATTTCCAGGTACAGAGACTCTAGTGAGGTAGAAATCTCCCCAGGTATCTTTTCGCTTTCCTTAAAATCAGTAAGAACTCCACTCAATAAAAAACCCATCAGAAAAACGGTTGAAGCAACCATCGCCGAAAAAAGCTGATTAACTTCAAACTTTTCTAGACCAAAGTAATGAACGACTGCCTTAATTATGCAAAATATTAAAACCACCTGCGCTACAGAGGCAACTTTTTTAAGTCGAATCCTGCGCGGCGAACCAGGTTTACCTGCTAGATTGAATAAGTTTTTCATGGTAAAAAAGTTTTTAACAAAATCATTACAAGCGACTTCGAAAATCCTTTGTATTTTACGGCACAATACACGGCAGAGCTCCCGAGAAAGCCAGTTCGCATATGGTGCAACTAGCCTGCCTTGCCAATGGAGGAGCTCCATGTGACTTTTACGGCTCATTAAACTAGGGTTAACATTGAGAGCTCTTCCCCTTGATAACTCCATGGGAAGGGCGGCAGGGGTTTGA
>NZ_JAGQCQ010000152.1:0-8526 GCF_024346275.1 Cyanobium sp. BA20m-p-22 | reverse complement strand
CCTGGACTGACGCCGACATTCCCGACCAGTCCGGTCGGCTGGCCCTGATCACCGGCGCCAGCAGTGGCCTGGGGCTGGAGACGGCCCGGGCCTTGGTGCGCCGCGGTGCCACCGTGGTGCTGGGCTGCCGCAGCCGCCAGCGCTCTGAACAGGCCCGCACCTCCCTGCTGGCCGACGCGGCGGGCGGTGCGATCGATCTGCTCGATCTCGACTTGGCCGATCTGGCCTCGGTGCGGGCCGCGGCCCGCGAACTGGCCGATCGCTATGGCCGCCTTGACCTTCTGATCAACAACGCCGGCGTGATGGGCCTGCCCCGCAGCCTTACCAGCGATGGTTTTGAGATGCAATTTGGGGTGAACCATCTGGGCCACTACGCCCTGACCATGGCGCTGCTGCCGCTGTTGCGAGCTCGCCCGGCGAGCCGGGTCGTGACCGTGACCTCCGGGGCCCAGTATTTCGGGCGCATCGCCTTTGACGATCTGCAGGGGGAGCGCCGCTATGACCGCTGGGCCGCCTATGGCCAGAGCAAGCTGGCCAATGTGATGTTCGCCTTGGAGCTGCAGCAGCAGTTGCTGGCCGCCGGCGCCGATGTGCTTTCACTGGCCGCCCATCCCGGCATCGCCCGCACCAACCTGCAACCCGCTTCGGTGGCCGCCAGCGGCTCCTGGTTTGAACCCCTGGCCTATCGAGTCATGGGTCCGCTGATGCAGAGCTCCGCCATGGGGGCCCTGCCCCAGCTCTTTGCTGCCACGGCGCCCGCTGCCCGGCCCGGGGGGCACTACGGCCCCGACCAGCTGGGGGGAATGCGCGGTCACCCTAAGGAAGTGCCTGTGGCCCCTGCCGCCACCGATGGCCAGCAGCGCTTGAAGCTGTGGCAGCTGAGTGAGCAGCTCACGGCAGCCCCCACCAGCTGAGAATTGCCATGGCAGAACTAAATAACCAGGCTGTTAGTGATAACCAGACCGTAGAGGTTGCCCTTGCCATGTTGGAACGTGATGGCTGCTGGCTGATGCAGCTGCGCGACGACATTCCCGGCATCGTGGCCCCAGGCTGTTGGGGCCTGTTCGGGGGCCATCTGGATCCGGGTGAAACAGCGGAGCAGGCCCTGCAGCGCGAGTTGTTGGAGGAGATCGGTTGGCAGGCGGAGCTGCTCCACTACGCCATGGAGCACCGCAACCCCAGGCGCCGGGCCCATGTCTTTTGCGGCCAGCTAACAGTGCCGTTGGCGCAGCTGCAGTTGCTGGAGGGTCAGGACATGGCCCTGGTGTCGCCCCAGGAATTGCTCAGCGGCTCGATTTGGAGCCCAAGGCTGCAGGGCCACCGTCCCTTGGCCGCTGGATTGGCCGAGGTGATGCAGAGGTTTTTTGCGGCCCCAGCGGGCCCGAGCCAGCCCTGAGTCCCTAGCGCCGGCCCCAGGGGGGAGCGGCAGCAAGTCAGGGCTTTCAAATTATTGCGGCATATTGTCAAAAGTGCTGTTTTGCTGGTACCAGTTTGAAGCAGTGCCCGTGACCTTCCAGTCAGGATCAATCATCGGTCTCCGTTCCAAGCCTGATGCGCTCTACCAGGTAGTGAACCTGGACGAGGTCTCCGGTTCCGCCTGGGTCAGGCGTTGGCCTTTGAGCCGCCATCGGTTCCCCACCTTTTCGGTTCCCCACGCCGAGATCACGGCCGTCGACCAGGGCAGCCTGCGATGATCACGCCGATTTTTCTGGTGCTCACCAGGCTGATCCGTTCGGCTTGGACTGCCGCCCTCACGCTGGCCTGCATCGCAACCTGCCTCGAATGCGCCGCCCAGCTGAGTGCTTTCAGCTAGATCCCATCAGCTAGATCCCTTCAGCTGAGCACCGGACCGGCCAGCATGGTTTTGGCCACGAATGGCGACGTCATCGCCCGCAGCAGGGCGCTGTAGTTCAGCCCAAAGCTGATTTCGGCCCCCACCGCAACCATTTCCCCGCCGGTGTCGAGCACCAGATGGTCGCTACTGGCGCCCAGCAGCTCCATGCCGGCGGGCAGGGACAAACCGGCGGCATCCACATCCTGCAAGCCCAAGGCCAGCAGCACTCGCCAGCGTTCGCCCCGATCGCGCCGCCCAGCCACCGGCCCGAAGGCCCCCTCCCCGGCGCAGCCCCAGGCCAGGGTGGGCTTGGGCCCGGCTTCGATCACTTCCCCAACCAGTTCAAACGCATTGGTGAACAGCCCCTGGATCGGTCGCCGCCCCAGGGGCTCGCGGCCCAGCAGGATCGCCTCCCCCAGGCGCAGGTTGTTGATCCGGTCGACCCTCCCGCCCTCCAGCAGCCAGGGCAGGTTGGCGGAGTTGCCGCCTGACACAATCGGCAGGGCGATCCCAAAGGCCAGCTCCAACCCCCTGGCCAACTCGCAGAGTTGGCCCATTGAGGCATCGGAAGGCCCAATCCCGTTCTGGCAGCCCAGGTTAGTGCCCAGCCCGAGCAGGTCGAGCCCGGGCAACTGCAACAGCTCGGCCGTGATGCCATCGAGCTGCCTGGGCATGATCCCCTCGCGCAGATCCCCGAGCTCCACCATCAGCAGCACGCCGTGGCGGCAGCCCTGGTCCACCGCCGCGGCCGAAAGCAGGGTCAGTACGGCCGGCTCACTGTTCAGGCTGCAGTTGGCCGCCGCCACTACCCGCCCCACCTGGCTTGGCAGGGGTGAGCGGATCAGGGTCAGCGGCACTGAGCCGTTGCTCTGGCGCAGGGCCTCGATCGTTTCGATGCGCGACTCGCCGAGGCCCGCAACCCCTGCGGCGACCAGCACCGAGGCAATGGGGGCTGAGCCGAGGGTGGCCTTGGTCACGGCCGTGACCGAGATGCCCCTGGCCGCGAGGCGCTCGACCAGGCTGCGGGCGTTGTGGCCAAGGCGGTCGAGGCGGATGACCAGCCTCGGTGAGCTCACAGGGCGATGGCGTTGGCCATCGGCTTCAGCTCGGGGAAGGCCCGCACCACCATGTCCACCAGCCGTTGGGGTGAGCGGCTGAGCGCATCGGTCGCCGGGATGCCCAGCTCAATCTCGTAGAGCGCAATAGCGGCGGTCATTTCGGCTTCGCTCATCCCCTCGTGATTCAGGGCCATGCCGATCACCCGGGTGGCCGGGGAAAAGGCTTCGATCAGCTTGATTTCGCTGGCCGCAGTAGGCATCGGGATTTTGGGAAAATCGCTGAGCCGCTGCCGCATCGGGGCATGCTGGAGCACGACGGCTTGGGGTTGGCTGCCCCGCAGGATTGCCGTGGAGCTCAGATAGGCGGGATGGCTGAGCGCCCCCTGGCCTTCGATGACGATCACTTCGGGGCTCTCCGCCTCGAAGGCATGGACAACTGCGGCCTCCACTTCGCCGGAGCCGTACTGGCAGGGCAGGGCGTCAAGGGCGATTCCGTAGCGGGCGCCCTGCATCAGCCCGGTTTGGCCCGTGCCCACCATCACCGTCTTGATGCCCCGTTCGTTCAATGCCCGGGTCAGGATCACGGCCGTGGTGCGTTTGCCGATGGCCCCATCGGTACCCAGCACGGCGATTCGTTTGCAGCCCACCGAGGAGATGCGCCCGCTGAAAAGATGCAGATCCCCTTGGGCGGGGGGGCGGCGCACATCGACGATCCTGACGTTTTTGGCCGCCGCCGCCGCTGCAAATTCCAAGTCGTCGTTGAGGAATTCGTGCAATCCGTTGATCAGGTGCAGCCCTGCGGCGATCGCCTCCAGCAGCACGTGCCGCTCGGGCGCCTGGAGCCTGCCGCTGGCGGGTGCCATGCCAAAGATCAGCGTGTCTACGGGGCCATTGGCTGGGGCCAGGGCCTCAGCTAGATCCGCCAGGATCGGGATGCCGGTGGCGACGCCATCAAGCACCTGGCCGGCATCAAAGCCCGCCAGCTTGCTATCGATGATCGACTGAATCTTGAAGCGCTGTGAATGACGAACCAGCCCGTTGGCGGTTTTGCCGTCGATACGACCGAAATTAGCTTCGCAATAAACTACAGCCCTTGGAGTTGACGGCGAATAAATGTTATTCTGAACGGATGACACCTTAGTATTTGCCTTGGTTCTTGCCTCAGAGGAAGCGACCGAATGGTCCGCTCCAGCCAGGCCAAAACGGGGATACCAGATGCCCCCACCAGGTGGGGTTTACCAGTTCACCCTAGGCCCAGCTGCCAAGGGGGGCGGATATCTGCAGCTCTTTGAGCCCGGCCCAATCCAGTCAGGGCCAGGCGATAAAGCTCACCGGTTCATATTTGGCGAAAGTGATGCGCCAGGCCCTGCTTACGAGACCCTGCAGACTGTCAAGCAAAACCTGCGTTTCACCCCCGGAGAGCCAGCTGGCTTTCAGCAGTGGCAGCTGTTCACTCATTACCTCCATAGGTATTTCCACCAGCAACAAACTGCCATCTCCCGCCGCCCGCTGCAGGGGGCCCTCATCGCTGCGCTGCCAGAGGCGCAGTAGCAGTTCCAGCGCCAGGCTGCGGCCGGCCTCGCCGGGCTCAGCCGCTTCGGCCGCTGCTGCGGCCTGGGATCTGCCGGTGAGGGGCAGGGCGCGCTTGCCTGAGATCTCAACGAGCGCAAGGGCAACCAGATAGGGAGCGTCGGCCATCGGACCAATCCTTCAGGGCCGCCCCAGCCTGCCTGATCGCGTCAAACCAGCCGATCGGCAGAGCATTAGGGGTGCGGCATGGCTACATTCAATCTGCCAATCCAGCCCCACCGCTTGGGTGTGTGTTCCATGGCTACCATCGGAGACCAGCTCCAGACCTATCGCACCGCCCTAGCCGAGGCCCAGGCCAGGGGTGATGTGGCTATCGCGCGCAAGATCGAACAGCAAATCAAGGATCTGGAGGATTTCCAGCAGCGCCACCCCGATGAGGCCGTTGCGCCCTCACCGCTGGAGGTGTTCTGCGACCTGAACCCTTCGGACATCAACTGCCTCGTTTACGACGACTGAGTAGCAATTGCTTCCCGGTCAGGATTCGCAACTCCTAGGGTTGGCCTGGCTCCCCTCGCCGTCCTCGCCAGGGTCAGCCGCAGCCAGGCCAATCGCAGCCAGGTCAACCGCAAGAGAATGGATCTCAGCCAATTTCTGGCCAATGGCGGCCATGGGGCCCAGGAAGAAGGGTTGGAGTCGATTGAGATTCCTGGCCGGATTGCGGTGGTGGCTAGGGGGCGCTTCATGCTCAGGGCCCTTTGCCGCAGCTTCGGGGGCTCCTCCCGCATCACCTGTGCGGTCACCGATCAGCAGTGCTGCCTCGATTACCTGGCTGTGGAAGCTGGGGATCCCTACCAGCTGCTGATCTGCACCGACTATCTCGAGAGCGGCAGCGGGTTCGACCTGGTGCGCCAGGCTCGGGAACTCCATCCCAACATCCATGCCGTGGTGTTGGCCCTGGGGGATTCGATCCCTGCCGAATGCCTCGATGCCCCCTGGTTGGAAGCGGTCGTGGCCGAAGCCGACTTTGTCGATGACCAGCAACCGCTGCAGGCCGCGGTGATGGCGGTGCTGGGCGGCCACTCCTACCGCAGCCCCTCCCTGCGCACGGGCATCCTGCCCTACCTGAGTTGCCCCCGGCTAACGCCGCGGGAATACGAGGTGCTCGACCTGCTCGCCAGTGGCCTCAGCGATCGCCAGATCGCCAAACGGCTCGTGGTCAGTGATGAAACGGCCCACACCTACACCAAGCGGCTGCTGCAGACCCTCAACGTGCACAACCGGCTGCAGGCAGTGCTCAAAGGAATGCGCTGCGGCATGGTTCAAATCTGACTGTTCCCCCTTGGGGGCATCCATGGCTGGCCGTTTCAGGCAGATTGATGCCCATCCCAGACCAAGATGGTGATCGCATGGCCTTGATTCAGCGCCAAACGCCCTATCCCCACTGGGAATTCAGCGATTCGGCCACAGGTGACCTGCTGCGGATTGTGCCCGAGCGCGGCGGCCTGATCAGCGGCTGGAGCTGCTCTGGCCACGAGGTTGTCTACCTCGATCTGGAGCGCTTTCTCGACCCTGCCCAATCGGTGCGGGGTGGCTTCCCGGTGCTTTTCCCGATCACCGGTGGTCTGCCGGGCAATCGGCTGCCCTTGCCCCAGGGTGAGTTCAGCCTCGGCCAGCATGGCTTCGCCAGGCAGATGCCCTGGCAGCTGGAGCCCCTCGCCGATGGCCTGGGGGTCCAACTGCAGTTGTCCGATACCCCCGAAACGCTGCAGGCCTATCCGTTCAACTTCCTGCTCAGCATGGAGGTGCGGCTGGCGCCAGGGGCGCTGGAGATCAGCACGGTGGTGCAAAACCGCAGCAGCGAAGTGATGCCGTTCAGCTTCGGGCTGCACCCCTACTTCAACCTTTCCAGCCTGGAGACGGTGCGGTTTGAGGGCTTACCTCCCCAGTGCCTCAACCACCTCAGCATGGAGGAGGCCTCCAGTGCCGAACAGATGGAACGGTTGGCCAGTGGCATCGACCTGCTGGTCAAACCCACAGGTTCGGTGCGGCTGGTGGATGCTGGCGCGGGCACCAGCCTTGAGCTCCAGCTCAGCCACCCGCTGGATCTGGTGGTGCTCTGGACGGAGCCGCCCCGGCCGATGGTGTGCATGGAACCCTGGAGTGGGCCGCGTCAGGCCCTGATCAGCGGTGATCGCAAGCTCGAATTGAGCCCGGGCGCCAGCACCAGGCTCCATACCCGCTATGCCTTTACGGCATCAACAGGTTCCTGAGACCCAACTGCCCCCAAACGGGGGCTTCACGCAATTGGGGGTGCTGGTCGAATCTGCATGGCGACCACGACGTCGTTGCCATGTTGTTGCCATGAGTCAGCTAACTTTTACCACTGACCTCACAATTGCTGAACTGGAGACAAGTTTTTCAATCTATTGCAAGTCGCTTCGTATCCTCATCCTTGAGGAGAGGACGATCAACCAGATCCGCCGCAGCGTCTGCTGGCGGCGCCTTTCTTCTCTGCATGAGGCCCTGCCGTACCGGTATGGGGATCCCTCCCATCTCTACTTTTTGATCAAAAGAGAGTGCGGCAAGTGAGGGGGCTTGGGCTGACCCAGATCCACCAATCCCCCCGGGTTCAGCGGCTGGAGGTGGGTGTGATTTTGGATGGCAATAGTTCGGCTTGGGTGCGCATGCTTGCTTGCAGGGGACAGTTAGGTGGGTCCAATCAGTACCAATAACCACCAAATTGCTGCGGTTTGCTGCTACTATTTGGCTTGAACGAACTACTCACATGCTTACAGGCTCCGAATTGCTCGCCAAGGTCAAAGAACTGGGTGATGTTTCCAAATCGGATCTGGTCCGTAGCTGTGGCTACGTGAGCACGAAGAAAGATGGTAGTGAGCGCCTCAATTTCACGGCGTTTTACGAGGCCCTGCTCGGTGCCAAGGGTGTAAGCCTTGGCACCGATAGTGTCGGCAGGGGTACGGGCAAGGGTGGCCGTAAGCTGAGCTACACCACAAAAATTCAGTTCAACGGCAACTTGCTGGTGGGCAAGGCCTACACCGCCATGCTCGACCTCAAGCCCGGGGATGAATTTGAGATCAAGCTGGGCCGCAAGCAGATCAAGCTTGTTCCCATCGGTGGGGCTGAGGAGGAAGAGTGATTCAGTCCCAGCCAAGCTGGCTTCTGGCAGCCTCAGCTGTTTTCTTTTACTCCTTCTGGGGCCCCGGTTTCTTCGTCGTACGGTTTCCTGCATCCCTGGCCTGCAGCGCTTCAGCCCTGTCCTGGCAAGTGGAGCAAAGCACCTTGCCCTTGCGCTGTCTGTATAGCTTGATCGAGCGCTCAATTTGCACTCCACAACTGCAACAGGGAAACAGGGGGCTCATCGGATCGGCAGCGCGCTGGGTCACCCACCAGGGCAGGATCGCAAATATCAGCCTTAGCAAGTTAACGCCAGTGGGGCCCAACAGCAGGGTGAAGATCCCCCCTGTCGCAAGCTGACCTCCCCCAACCCCCACCATGCCCCCCAGCCCCAGCCTCCCTCCGATCGCGGGCCATGAGGCGGAGATCCTTGCCTTGGTGCAACTGCCCGGAGCGGTGTTTGCCCCCCATTCCAATCTCCAGCTGGAGCAGATCCATTCAGCTTTTGCCTGTGCGCTCCACATGCATCAGCCCTCGATTCCAGCCGGGGACAACGGAGAGCTGATCTCCCATTTGCAATACATGTATGAGCACCCGGGCGAGGGTGATAACCACAACGCCGATGCCTTTGCCCACTGCTACAAAAGGCTTGCCGAGATCATTCCCCAGCTGATCGGCGAGGGCTGCAATCCCCGGATCATGCTCGATTATTCGGGCAATCTGCTCTGGGGCTTCGAGCAGATGGGCCGCGAGGACATCCTCGCCGCCCTTAAAACCCTCGCCTGTGATCCGAGCCTGCAGCCCCACGTGGAGTGGCTCGGCACCTTCTGGAGCCATGCGGTGGCCCCCTCCACGCCGATCCCCGATCTCAAGTTGCAGATCCTGGCCTGGCAGCACCATTTCGCCGCCCTGTTTGGCCCCGAGGCCCTGCAACGGGTGAAGGGTTTTTCGCCGCCGGAGATGCACCTG
>NZ_JAGQCQ010000151.1:0-8527 GCF_024346275.1 Cyanobium sp. BA20m-p-22 | reverse complement strand
CGGGCCTGGAGACTGGGGGGCCCCAGTCTTCGTTGGGGCGTGGCATGGTGATGGAGTTCGGCGTCAGCCCTGAGCGCCAGCCCCCAAATGCCCCGCCAGCAAACCGACCCTGCTCCCACCAGAGAGGCTGCTCCCACAAAAGAAGCTGCCCTCACCGTGTTGGTGCGCCAGGGCGAAGCCACCGCCGGCGACCTGGCCGACCACTTGGCAGTTTCGGTTCAGGTGATGCGCCGTCACCTGCGCAGCCTCGAAGACGACGGCCTGGTGGAGGCCAGTTCCGCCCAGGAAGGGCCAGGCAGACCAAGCAATCTCTGGCGTCTTACAGCCAAGGGCCAAGGCCAATTTGCCGATGGCAGTGACCACTTTGCCCTCGGACTGCTGCAGTCGATGGCAGGCAACCTGCCGGCGGAAATGCTCCATAACCTGCTCGAGCAACAGGCCCTGCAGCAGGCCGGTACCTACCGGGGAAGGATCGGCGAGGGGGCTCTCCCCCAACGGCTCGAGCGGCTGGTGGAGCTGCGTCGCCAGGAGGGATACCTGGCGGAGTGCAGCCCGGACGCCGAACACCCCGATGGCTGGCTGATCAGTGAATTTCACTGCTCGGTGATGCGCATAGCCGAGCAGTTTCCCTGCATTTGCGACCAGGAGCTGCAGCTGATCCGCCACACCTTTCCCGACTGCCAGGTTGACCGGGTGCAATGGCGCCTGGAGAAGGGTCACTCCTGCGGCTTCCGCCTGATCCCCAGCAATGGCGGCTGACGGGCCCCTGAGCCCGGCCGAGCTGGCCGAGCTCGAATCCACCCTGCTGCCCGCCCTGGAGCGCCACCACCTGCGGCTGCTGGCCCACGGACTGCGCACCTTGCAGGCCATTGCCGCAGCCGATGGGGCCCAGCCTGGCAGCGACGAGCTGCCGGATCGGTCGGCGATCCGCAGCTGGGCCGCAGACCAGCCCCCGATCGCCCAGGACAGGGCCTTCATCGAAGTTCTCAGCAGCCAACTGGAATCGGCCGGTCGCCAACTGGAGCAGCTCGCAGCCGAATTGGGGCGGCCGCCCCTCAGCCTCGAGCTCAGAGACCTGATCGCCTGGGCCCGCAACCAGGCAAACCAACGCATTGCGATCATTTCTGCAGTCAACTTGCCCCCGTGAGCGACAACCGGCCCCAATCGATCCCCGATGCCCTCAGCTTTTTCCAGCTGAGCTGCGGTCGCTGGCGCTCCCAGCGCAGCAGCCACCACCTCCTGCACCGGCGGGCAGAGGCAGGCAGCTCCTTCATCGAGGTGGTGGAGATCGCCGCCGCAGATCCGCGCCTGATCGCCATTGCGGTGATGCACGGCGAAGACCCCTCCCGGCTCGTGGGGGGCTGCCGGGTCACCTGGAACGCCTCAATGGCCTGGGACAGGGCTGGTGAGGCCCACGACGGGGAAAGCTTGTTCGGCCTGATCCCCACCGATGGCCGCGGCCGGACCGGACTGCTGCTGCGCGACCGGGGCTATGCGGAAACCGCCGCGGTGGCTGGCCATTTCGCCATGGACGAACGGGATGGCCTGTTGCTCACCACCGGTTACGAGACCATGAACAGCCTGGAGCACTTCAGCTTCGCGGGGCCCGATGTGCGCCTGCGCACGAGCACGGTGGAGGGCCTCTCCAACACCGCTTCCTTCTGCGTCGAAACCAGGGTGCTGGAGGCCCGGGTCCCGAGCTCCGCAGGGGCAGCCGAGGAGGCCGCAACGGGGCCGACGCTCTCACCGCTGGGATGGTGACGAACGTTACGGACTGTGAGTCCTGCAAGAGGCATGCGAATCCCACTGCAGCCGCCCCAATACGATCCTGGTTGACGGATGCTGATGTCGTGTGGCCCTGCCCCTCCTGAAGTACGCGCCCACCACCCAGAACTCGCGGGTCAACCCGCTGCGGGTGGGCTCGGATGAGGACCCCAAAGCCGCGTCCATGGACAGGGCTATGGATCCCAAAGACCTAAATCTGCTCATTGAGTCTTGTTATCGGCAGATTTTCTTTTACGCCTTCAAGGTCGACCGCAACTTGACATTGGAGAGCCAGCTGCGCGACGGCCAAATGAGTGTGCGGGATTTCATTCGCTCCCTTTGTCTCTCAGACACATTCACGCGCAGCTTCTACAACCTGAACAGCAACTACCGAGTGGTGCGCCACCTGGTGGAAAAGCTTCTGGGTCGCCCCACCCACGGCAGGTCTGAAGAGATCGCCTGGGCAGCCGTGCTTATGACCCGCGGGGTAAGGGGCATGGTTGACGACATTCTCAACGGCCAGGAATACCTGGACGCCTTTGGCTACGACACCGTTCCCTACCACCGCAACCGCGTGGTGGGCTCCAGGGATCTGGGCGAAACCCCCTTCAACATCACCACTCCGCGCTACGAGGCCTACTACCGCGGCATCCTGGGCTTCCCCCAGATCGTCTACAGCGGTGGCATGAAAACCATCCCCGCCCGCTCCCGTCAGCGCCGGGGGGGCTTCCCCGAGGACTACCTGCCCTGGGTACGCAACCTGCCAGCCATGCGCAGCCAGGGCGGTGGCTCCGGCAACGCGAGCATCGATTACCTCGCCAAAGTTCCCTACCGCAGCATCGGTCGCTGAATCGGCCGGCACCACTGGCTTCATCAAGCCTGTAAGGCGGTCCAAGGGCCGCCTTTTTCAATGCCTTGCCAGGGCCCAGGCGTCAGTGGATGCTGACCGCCGGGCGGCAAGGCCGACCGTGGGCAAGAAACTCATCCAGATTGATCCCGAAAGAATTCTGTTGTTATGACCCAAGCTCTCGCTGCTATGGCACGTATGACCCTGAGGCAGTTGCGTCAGGTGGCCAGCGGCCTCGGTGTGAGCCTTTACAGCCGTAAGTCCAAGGACGAGCTCCTGGCAGCCATCAACGACCGCCAAGACGAGGATCCGCCCAGCCTCGAAGCCATTGAGGCCGAGCTCCCCCCGGCGCCCCGCCCGAGCTCGGTGACGACCAATGTGGTTTTTCTGCCGCGCGATCCCCAGTGGGCATACGTTTTCTGGGAAATCTCCCCGGCCGATCGCAGCCAGGCCCAAGCCGGTGGCGCGTCCCAGCTCTGCCTGCGGGTTGCCGATGTGACCGGGCTGCCCATGGGATCTGCCCATCCCCACGCCCTGCAGGAAGTGGTGGTCGACAGCCATGCCACCGAGTGGTATCTGCCGGTGCCCCTGAGTGACCGTGACTACCGGGTGGAGCTTGGCTACCGCCTGGGCAATGGGGGCGGCTGGATCTCCTTGGCCTTCTCTTCGGTGGCCCGGGTGCCAGCCCTCCATCCCAGCGAGCAGATCCTCGACCAATTTGTGCCCTTTTCGCTAGAGACCTCTCCGAACGTCAGCATGCCGGCGATTGCGGCGCCGGGCCCCGACTCCGGCCTGCATGAAAGGCTCTACCAAACCGCCACCTCCCGCTGGCGTCGCCTGGGCCGCGGCTCTGAAGCCTTCCACGAACTGGAGGAGGCCGGCATCGACACGAGCGAGTTCCACGCCTCAGGGGCCGGCATCTGGGCCAGTGGCCGCAACGACTCGGGCCGGGGCGGCGTGGGATCTCGCCAACGCTCCTTCTGGCTGGTGGCCGACGCCGAGCTGATCGTCTACGGGGCCACCGACCCCTCAGCGCGGCTGTGCATCGGCGATCAGGAAGTTCCCCTAACTGCGGACGGCACCTTCCGGGTGCAGGTGCCCTTCCGTGACGGCCAACAGCTCTACCCGATCGAGGCGGTAGCCGCCGATGGCGAGCAGAAGCGCAACATCACCCTGGAATTCAACCGCACGACCCCTGAAGACAACAGCAATCCTGCAGACAAGGCCATAGGCGAATGGTTCTGAAGCGCATCGCCGTGGCCCTTACCCCCATGGCAGGGGCCCTGGCCTTCCCCCTGATCGTGCCTGTGGTGCTGATCCGGCTTGGCCTTCCAGCCGCCATGCTCAGCGCCGTGTTGATTGGCACCGTCTGGTTTGTGGTCATGCTGCGCAGCGCTGAGATGCCCGGGCACCACTAGGCGCCCCAGGCTGAGAAACAGGACTGAGCAACAAGACTGAGAAATAAGCCTGTGGGAACCCTGGCTGCAGTCGCTTCTGAGCGCGATCAAACCCTTCAGCCCATCTTTTGCACCGCTGGCCTGGGCCAGTTTGCTGGGGCTTGGCCTGGCCAGCTGCAGCGCCGAAGCCCAGCTGCTGGGAAAGCCCGCCAAGCGCGCGCCCCTGCCCAAGGGCATCGAGCTGGTGTTCAACCACTCCGACACCAGCCGCTACCGCAGCCCGATCACGGGCCAATGGCGCCAGGGCGACGACCTGGAGGCCTTTGTGCTTGCCAGCATCCAGCAGGCGAAGCGGGAGATTCTGGTGGCGGTGCAGGAGCTCTCGCTGCCGAAGGTGGCCGAAGCCCTGGTTGCCCGCCATCGCGAGGGACTGACGGTGAAGGTGGTGCTGGAAAACACCTACAGCACTCCATGGTCTGAAGAGAATCCGATCGGTCTGCCACCGCACAAGCGCAACCGGCATCACCAGCTCCAGGCGCTCGGCTGGGGCGATGCGGTGGCCATCCTGCAGCGGGCCGGTGTGCCCCTGATCGATGACACCGCCGATGGCAGCGCCGGCAGCGGCCTGATGCACCACTTCAACCAACCCACTGTGCTGGAATGGATCTGAAGCAGCTACTCCACCTTTACTCCACCACAAATTGCCTGTTTAGATGGCAACTAGATAATGGCTTGAGCTGGTGGACAGGAAGCTTCCTTGCCAAAAGTGCTCAGCCAAGCCAAGGCTATGGGCGTTTTTGCCAATGGCAAGGGGTCTAAAAAAATTCCGTCTCTACTAATAGCGTCTACCCACGTGCCAAACGCTACCAATAGCGCCTGGCGCCTCCAGCAAGCAAATTCCTTGGAAGCAGGTGGGACAAGATCCATTCCAAGCCCCACCACCTTCAAACCCCCGAGTCGGAGTAGGTCCCCAAAACCTCCTCACACTCCTGGATGGCCTCCAGCAGGCCGCTTAGCAACGCCCTCACCCTCACTGACTGCTCAGGAGTCCTTGAGGCATTGAGGGCAAGCACGGTGAGGCGGGTGGTCATCTGCTCCAGCGTCAGCAGGGCATCTTCAAGGATCTCCGTAGCAAGGGCAGTGGTGGTTAAAGCGGTCAACGGTTCTGGTCGTCTGCCTCTAAGTGTTCCCACACCGCTTTCATGCCGAATCGGCATAGATCACTGGGACTGCCAAAACCAAGCAACAGCAGGCAAAGTGGAGGCACGGCAATAGGTGTCAGTGACCTTCACCCCCCCAGAAGCAGACGAAGAAGATACGGGTGAAGACCCGGGCGGTCTAGATGACCTGCTGGCATCGCTGAGGTCAGACGAGGAACCAGCGCCAAAGCGAGGTCGAGGCAGAGCGAAGAATGAAGCACCCGCTAAGGACTTCAAAACGGTGCTTTGGGCAAGCGCCGACAAACTCCGTGCCCAGATGGATGCCGCTGAGTACAAGCATCTGGTTCTGGGTCTGATCTTCCTCAAGTACATCTCCGACACATTCGTGGAGCACCAGCAGAAGGTGCTTCAGACGGTGGGGGACCCGGCGTCTGACTACTACCTAGGAGACGCCCCAGAAGACCACCAAGCAGCACTGGAAGACCGTGACTACTACACCCAGGAAAACGTGTTCTGGGTGCCTTCTGATGCCCGTTGGGAGTCGCTACGGGCACGGGCGAAACAACCCGACATCGGGCAGTTGATTGACAGGGCGCTGGTTGCCATCGAGAACGAGAACCAGATCCTTCGGGGCAAGTTGGACAAGCGGTTTGGAGCTGCCCAACAGAAACCAACTAGCAGCGCCTTTCCAGGAAAAACTTAAAATCTCAACTTACGTTGGTTAATTCTTAATATCAGAGTGGAAGTGAATGCTGAAAATTTTCGAAGAGATAGTCCTTCATAGATCTTTTCCCATCCACAAACTCTAAGGTTTCGAGGACTCTTTTGGCAATACAACGAGCAAAATTGACTGGTACAGCATTGCCAATTTGAAGTTGAAAATCTCGCTTATTACCTCCCTTGAATTCCCAATCGTCAGGAAATGTCTGTAATCTAGCGTATTCTCTGGCAGTAAATGACCTTAACCTGCTAGCATATATTCTCCATAAAGTGACATCAGCATTGATATTACGGATATACTTTGAGTTCAATCTATCCTTAGCTTCCCTCCGACAAATAATGTTTCCCTGTGCCCAACCCCATACAGGAGCTGTATCCATAGCAGGAAATGGATAATCAAATGACCTCAGGGGAGTACCATCAGAAGCTGTTCTACTAAATCTTACTGGAAGGGTAGGATCAGATTCATTAAAAGATTCGCTCGTTTCAAGATGGACAACGCTTTTAAATCCCCAAGCTGGATTATGGTTGGGAAGAACAATATTTAGATCTCTTGATAAATCATATAAAAAATCATACGGAGTTGTTTCGTTAGAAGAAGGCTCAGGATATGTAAATATTCCGAAATCTTCCTCCCGATAAGCAACAAAAATAAACCTTCTTCGAGTTTGAGGTACGCCATAATATGAAACCCTAAAGAATTGATACTTTGTAGCATATCCAATTTCTTTCAACTCTTTGGTTATCTGATCGGCAAAAGGTAAATCAGTTTCCGGATGCTTCATCGTTCTCAGATTGAGAACATTCTCCATTACAATAACTCTAGGTCGTAGTTTGTTAGCAATACGAATAACCTGTCTATACAAATGGTTTCTGGGATCTGCTTTAAATCTATGGCCGCCCAAAGAAAAACCTTGACACGGAAATCCAGCCAGGACTACATCAGGAGAAATACTCTTTGAAGGATTATATGAGTGAACATCATCATGAATGACCTTCCATGAAGGCCGATTAAATCTCAAGGTATCTACAGCACAATCAAGGATTTCATTTGATTCCGTATGATTAAAACCCTCTAACTCAAATCCAAGATCTAACCCACCTGATCCGGAAAATAGACCCAAAAAAGAATAATCGGTAGAAGTTCGTGATACAGATATATTCATGATAAACTTCGAGGGATCGAAACAATTGAAGGAGAACGTTCTCTAGATTCTCGTCGTTTACAATCATCAAATACATTTGCCAGTATTAGCAATTGATCCTGACACACTTGGTCTTGTAAATTAACAGTTTCAAGGTCGTTCCTCAGTAGGTACTTAAAAGTATTTCCCCTGACATCGGTTCTATCAATACAAGCACGTACGTTATAATCGAGTCCAATATTTTCAAGATCAAACTTTTTAGCAATCATTAAGAACTTCAAGTGAAAATGAGAAATCTTAGAGTTAAGAGGGTTGGGGTAAGTATACATTTTTCGATGTCTAACGGATCCCTCTCCGTAAGGACCATGATTATATTCAGTAAAGTTAGAAACTTTTGACTCCTTATGAAGATCAAAATCAAAGTTTAGAAAATCTCCGTCTATCAATAAGAGAGTTACGATTGACGTATTGTCCTGATTCAACAAAGCAAAAAGATAAAAACATGGAATAATAATAGTATCATCGTTAACCTTGACAAGAGTTTGACCACAAGGAAGGCAGCTGTTATAGTCAAGGGTAAGGCCACGACCATCAGCACCATTGGATTTCTGAGATATTTTCTTTACTTCAATTCCAATAATAGAATTATCTTTTTTGCTACGGACAATCAGGTCTGGAGTTTGAAGTTTTCCAGAATGGAATACTTCAAAGTCGTCACCTAGTCCGACTTTTAGTTTATCTTCAACCCAATCATCAAATGGGTCATCTTGTGTAGTCCCAATAAGCGATCTATGTCTTAGATCAATTGGTATAGAATTCCCGACTCGACATCCAATAAAGTGCTTGTAGATCGTATCGACAGCAACCAAGTATTGAGACACTTTTAAAAAATATCAACTTTTATTGTACACTTACAAGCGACAAGTGTCAAGCGAATTCCCAAATTGGTAATTACCTTCGTTTTCCAACCAACATCCAACAAAGGTAGTGGAAGGGGTTAGTCGAATGCCAGTAATTCAGGCATTTGTATATGCCTTACATAGAGTAGGGACATCCAAAAAACCGCTGCTGAGATTGCTGTAGCCTCCTTCTTGAGGAGGGGGGCAGCATTGGCAGGTTGGAGTTGTGGGGGTGAGTTCAAAGCATGGGTGTCACATCACAGCGGTGACACCCATCACCTTGGCGTTGGGATTCCGATGGAAGACAACCTCTCGTGCTTCCTTGTAATCACTCGCCTCTACCTCCTCATAGAACACCTTCCCACAAACAAAGAGTTGAACACGGCATTTCATTGTGGGTTACAAGCAAGAGCAGCTATTGTAACCCTAAAGACAATAGGCATTTTAGCTTAAATCATTCCAGTTCCCGCTTTTATCATAGTATCCAGAAAATTTTGAACGCTTGCTAGGATTGTAATTACGAGAATATTGAATGGGATAGCGTTCACCACGATTATTAGTAAATTGGCCGCTGCCACTGACACCAACAGTCCCA
>NZ_JAGQCQ010000150.1:0-8612 GCF_024346275.1 Cyanobium sp. BA20m-p-22 | reverse complement strand
TATTTGGGCAGCCCCCCTGGGCCATGAAACCGGGAATCACCCGATGGAAGGCCAGGCCGTCGTAGAAGCCCTCTTTGGCGAGCTTGGTGAAGTTGGCCACGGTTTTTGGCGCATCAACCTCGAAGAGCTCGAGTTCGATGCTGCCGGCATCCGTTTCCATCAGGGCTTTGGTCACGACAAATGGGGGGAAACAGCGACTTTATGGGGTCGCCGGAAGCGGTTGCCTCCACCCCCATGTTGAGAATGGAAGCTGATGGGCGCAGTGCCGATGACCGACTTGCCGAAGACCAGCTCCAGCCCCGTCCCCCGCACCGGCATCGATCTCAGCCGGGCCCGCATGGGAATCCTGGGGGGCAGCGGGCTGTACGGCATGGACGGCCTTGAGAACGTCCAGGAGTTGCGGGTCGAGACCCCCTACGGCGATCCCTCGGCTGCCCTGCTGCTGGGGCGTATCGGCGAGCTGGAGGTGGTTTTCCTGGCCCGCCATGGTCGCCACCACAGCCTCAGTCCCACTGAGGTGCCCTATCGGGCCAACATCTGGGCCCTGCGTTCCCTCGGGGTGCGCTGGATTCTCTCCCTCTCGGCGGTGGGTTCACTGCAGGGGCAAATCCGCCCCCTGGACATGCTGGTGCCGGACCAATTCATTGACCGCACCCAGCAGCGGCCCACGACCCTCTTCGGGGATGGGCTTGTGGCCCACGTGGGTTTCGGGGATCCCTTCTGCCCGGCCCTGGCTCGCCTGCTGGCCGACGTGGGCGAGAGCCTGATGCCAAAGGGCCACCAACTTCATCGAGGTGGCACCTACCTCTGCATGGAAGGGCCCGCCTTCTCCACCCGGGCTGAATCGGAGCTTTACCGCTCCTGGGGATGTGCGGTGATTGGCATGACCAACCACACCGAGGCTCGCCTGGCTCGGGAGGCCGAAATCGCCTATGCCACCTTGGCGATGGTCACCGACTACGACTGCTGGCACCAGGACCATGCCTCGGTGACGATGGAGATGGTGATCGAGAATCTGGGCACCAATGCCACATTGGCCCAGCAGATCGTGAGGGTGGCGGCCGAGCGGGTGGCTGCCCAGCGGCCTACCAGCAGCGCCCATCACGCGCTCCGCAATGCCCTGATCACCCCGCCAGACCAGGTGCCCGCTGCCAGCCGCCGCAAGTTTGATCTGTTTACTGCGCCCTACTGGGGACCCTTCAACTGAGCAGCGCAGGCCGCCAGAGCCTGCCTCAGGCTGGGGCCATGCCGTTCCAGCTGGGTGGAGGCCCCATCCAGGTCCAACCCCGATGCGGCCATCAGCAAGGCCAATTTCACCGAACCCTGGCTCTCTTGCAACAGGGCCACCCCGTCCTCCCGGCTGACACCGGCCAGGTCGCGCAGGATGCGTAGGGCCCGATCCTCCAGTTTGATGTTGCTGACGGCCACATCCACCATCCGGTTGCCGTACACCTTGCCCAGCCGCACCATCACGCCGGTGGAGAGCAAGTTGAGGGCCATCTTGGTGGCGGTGCCTGCCTTGAGGCGGGTAGATCCGGCCAGCAACTCCGGCCCCGTGAGCAGGCGGATATCGATCTCACAGGGCATTGGCACCTGCTCTGCCGGCACGCAGGCCATGGCGATCGCCAGGGCCCCGATCGCCTGGGCGTGGGCCAGCCCGCCCAACACGTAGGGAGTGGTGCCACCTGCCGCAATCCCCACCAGGCAGTCGCCGGCGCCGAAGCCCCGCTGCTCCAGATCATGGCGACCGGCTTCAGCCAGGTCTTCCAGCCCCTCCGAGCTGCGCAGCAGGGCAGCTGCCCCACCTGCAAGAACCCCCTGAACGAGCTCTGGTGGGCTGCAAAAGGTGGGCGGACACTCCGCCGCATCAAGCACCCCAAGTCGGCCTGAGGTGCCTGCGCCGAGATAGAAGAGGCGACCACCCTGGGCCAGCCGGCTGGCGATGGCATCCACTGCCCGGGTGAGGGCTGGTGCCGCCTCTGCCACGGCCCTCTGGGGCTCCAGGTCGTTTGCACAGAAGAGGGCTACCAGCTCGGCGGTGGAGAGTTGGTCGAGCTTCTCACTGAGGGGATTGGCCTGTTCGGTGAGCAGGTGGCCCCGGTCAGTTGCGGGCACAGGCAGGCTCACAGCAGCCCCTCCAGCTGACGCCGAATCGCCTCCAGGCTGCTATCAACGCCAGCCTCTGGCTGCTCCTCCTGCCACTGGGTCACATCCATGTTGCGCTCCGGTGGCGCGATCAGCAGTCGATCTTCCGGGCTCTGGGGCAGGAAGCCGGCTGGCACCAGGCGAGCTTCGTAGCCGGCCTGGCTGCAGAACAGCTCCATCTCCTCCCGGTCGAGGGGCTCGACCGTCGGCACGGGAAAATCCTGGGCCTCCAGCAGTCCCGCATAGCGCTCGGCATCGTCCCGGTCTTCAAAAAGCAGCACGACAGTGCGGCCACTGACTTCCAGGGAATGGATGCCTTCCTGGTCGCTTCCGGCATCAAATAACAGCACATGCACCGGCATGGATCGCGGCAGGGGGGCATCGCCCTTCAGTGTGTCACCGGCTGCCGCCATCGGGGTCATCGGCCAATTGTTGAAGGCGTCTGTAGAGGGCCGCCTCATCGTCAGCCAGCACATCCGGCACAACGATGCGTACCTCCACCAGCTGGTCGCCCCGTTGCTCGCCCCACTCCTGGCCACGGGCCCGCAGCCGCAGCAGTCGGCCGCTGGAGGAGCCCGGGGGCACCCTCAACTTGACCGGCCCCCGCAGGGTCGGCACCACCACCTGACAGCCCAGGGCCGCCTCGGCCGGGCTGAGTTCCAGGGGGTAGAGAACCCGCAGGCCATCGATGCGCAGGCCCTCATCCGTGCGCACCCGCAGCTGGAGGAAGTGGTCACCACCGCCCGGTGTCACCCCGACAAGCCGCAGCCGCCAACCGTCGCCGGCAAAAGGGGGAGTCCAGACCTCCACCGCCGTGCCATCGGGGAGCACCAACTCCACCCGCTCGCCCTGCAGGGCCTGCTCCGGGCTGAGTTCCACCAGACTTTCCTGATCACTGCTGGCCTGCACCGGGGGGGGAGGGGCGGGAGAGGAGGTCACCGAGCCGGCAGATTCGTCCTCGTCCTCTGTCTCGTTCTCGTTCTCGGTCTCGGTCTCGATCTCGGCGGCGTATTCCCGCTCCACAGGCGGCCCTTGCTCCTGGGCCGGCCGGCGGCGCTCGCCCAACAGGGCGTCGAGGTAGTCGTCAAAGTCTGGAAATCCCGTGGCAAAGGGATCACCTGCGCCTGAGCCACCCGGCCCTGCCGAAGGGCCCCCGGCCTCCCACGCCTGGCGGCGTCGGGGATCGGAGAGCACCGCATAGGCCTCGTTGACCCGCTTGAAGCGCTCCTCTGCGAGGGGGTCGTTGCCGTTTAGATCCGGATGCCAGCGGCGGGCCTGGGCCCGGAAGGCCGCCTTGAGGCTGGGGGCATCGGCACCGGGCTCCAGACCCAGCACTGACCAGTAGTCGGGCTGGGCGCCAGGACTATGGGTCACCGGTAGGAGCCATCCCCCCAGGGGTCCTCATCTGGCCGCAGGGGACGGTCGCGGCCGATCGGTTCAGGTTCCCTGTAGCTGGGTTCCCTGTAATTGGGTTCCCTGTAGCTGGGTTCCCCATAGCTGTTTTCCCGGTTGTAGCGGGGCGGCGCCATGGCCCAGGGGTCGCTGCCTGGACGGTTCCAGTCATCCCAGTCATCATCGGCAAACAGCTCATCCTTGAGCGAGCCCAGGGTGTTCTTGAGGCCCTGGAGGGGCCCCTGCTCGGCCTTGCGCTCACTCAACAGGCGTCGATTGAGGCCAAACAGCGCCTCCTGGAGCTGGCTGACCGCCAGTTCCAGCTCCACCAGGTCATCGGCGGCGAGCAGGTCCTGCACATCGCGCAGGGCCATCTCCACAGAGCGCTGCTGGCGCTCGGCGCCATAGGGCCCCAGCTCCAGGGAGGCATCGCGGAGCCGGCGCTCCGCCTGGGCCACCAGGGTCTGGGCCCGGTTGCGACGGTCAATCTCTGAGCGCTTGCGCCGATCTTCACCGGCCTTCAGCTCTGCCTCCTCGATCAGGGTTTTGATCTCCTCCTCGCTGAGATTGGATCCCCCCTGGATGCTCACGCTCTGCTGACGGCCCGTGGTGCGGTCAGTGGCCGACACCTGCAGCAGGCCATTGGCGTCGATGTCGAAGGACACCTGCACCTGGGGGACCCCGCGGGGAGCAGGCGGAATACCGGAGAGGCGGAAGCGCCCAAGACTTTTATTGCCCTCGGCCATCTGTCGCTCGCCCTGCAGCACATGGATCTCCACAGAGCTCTGGTTTGACTCGGAGGTGCTGAACAGGTCGCTTTTGCGTACTGGGATCGGTGTATTGCGCGGGATCAAGACCTTCATCACCCCTCCGATCGTCTCGAGACCAAGCGACAGGGGCGTGACGTCGTTGAGCATCAGATCGCGCAGCTCACCGGTGAGGATGCCCGCCTGCACGGCAGCCCCAATCGCCACCACCTCATCGGGATTAACCGACTGGCATGGCTCCAGGGGGATGAGGGTACGCACCATTTCCTGCACCATCGGCATGCGACTGGAGCCCCCTACCAAAACCACATCGTCGATGTCATCCGCTGCCAGGCCTGAATCCCTCAGGGCCCCCTGCACGGGCCGGAGCAGGCGGTCAAGCAGATCGGGACAAAGCCCCTCAAACACCCTGCGCTCGAGGGTCGTTTCAACGTGCAGGGGCCCATCCGGGCCCGTGGCGATGAAAGGAAGAGAAATCGGGGTACTGGGCACGCCGCTCAGTTCGATCTTGGCCTTTTCCGCCGCCTCGGTGAGCCTCTGCAGAGCCTGGCGGTCGCGGCGCAGATCGACTCCGTGCTCGCTTTGGAAGCCATCTGCCAGCCAGTCGACGATGCGGCGATCCCAGTCATTCCCGCCCAGCTGGGTATCACCGCTGGTGGCCTTGACATCGAAGACCCCCTGGGCAATCCGCAGCACCGAAACGTCAAAGGTGCCGCCCCCCAGGTCGAAAACCAGCACCCGTTTGACCGTGCTGCGATCAAAGCCGTAGGCCAGGGCCGCAGCTGTGGGTTCGTTGAGGATTCGCTCCACACTGATCCCGGCGAGCCGCCCCGCATCGCGGGTGGCCTGGCGCTGGGCGTCGTCGAAGTAGGCCGGCACGGTGATCACCGCAGCCTCCACCGGCTCGCCCAGATAGGTGGCGGCATCATCCACAAGCTTGCGCAGGATGCTGGCCACCAACTCTTCCGGGGCGTATTCACGCTGGGTAGCCGGGCAGACAACCCGCACGCTGCCCTGGTCGTTGGCCCGCACCGTGTAGGGCACCGTCAGGCTGCCCTCCTCCAATTCGTCCCACTGGCGGCCCACAAACCGCTTGAGGTTGGCGAAGGTATTGCGGGGGTTGAGCACCAGCTGGCGCCGGGCCAACTGCCCCACCAACAGCTCCTGATCGCGGCTGAAGCCCACCACCGAGGGGGTCGTGCGGCCGCCTTCAACGCTGGCGATCACCTGGGGACGGCCACCCTCGAGAACCGCCACCACCGAATTGGTGGTGCCCAAGTCGATACCAACTATCCGTGACATGACTGGGCGCCATGGGATTTGGGGAGCGATGAAGCCTGTCGACCCATGAAAGCGGCTGGCGCGGCCCCGCGCGATGGAGCCCCAAAACTACCGGGCGACAAGACGTTAATCACTGCTTAAACGCCCATGCGAGGGGCGCTTCGTAGTTTTGGCTGGATAGGCCGCCCCCGGGCTGACCGATGCAAAGCCATTCCCCCCCATGCTGACGGACCTCAGAGCTACGGATCCCAGCCCATCCCCGCGGGATGCCTTCACCTTGAGGCGACGGCCCCCAAGCGAAAGGTTCGTCGACCTGGGCTTTCGGCAACTCACCCTGGTGCTCGCCTCCATGGTGGCAATTGTGCTGCTGGGAATTTTCCTGACGGTGTTTCATGGGGCCCGCGAGGCGATTGCCGAGTTTGGTCTGAACTTCCTCACCACCTCCGGCTGGGATCCCGTCAACGAAGACTACGGAGCCTTCATCGCCATCTACGGCACCCTGGTGTCCTCGATTCTTTCTTTGTTGATTGCCGTGCCCCTCGGGGTAGGTACGGCAATTTTCATCACCGAAGATCTGATGCCTACGGTGGTTCGAGATGCCATCGGCCTGATGGTCGAATTGCTCGCTGCCATCCCTTCGGTCGTACTTGGCCTCTGGGCAATTTTTGTGATGGAGCCTGCGATCAGGCCAGCCCTCAGCCTCGTGCACAGCTTGCTGGGCTGGAGCCCGTTTTTCAATACCATTCCCCAGGGTCCCGGCATGGCCCCGGCAATTTTGATTCTGGTGGTGATGATTCTGCCGATTATCACCGCCATCTCTAGGGATGCGCTGAATCAAGTACCAATTGAATTGCGCCAGGGAGCTTACGGGGTAGGTACTACCCGCTGGGGGGCCATCTTCAGTGTCATCTTGCCGGCAGCTATTTCTGCAATCACTGGGGGCGTGATGCTGGCCTTAGGAAGGGCCATGGGGGAAACGATGGCTGTCACAATGATTATTGGCAATTCCCTCAACTTTGACCTTTCCCTGCTTGCACCCGGCAACACGATTGCCTCGATGTTGGCAAACCAATTTGGTGAAGCCGATGGCATTCAGGTGTCGGCTTTGATGTATGCGGCCTTGATATTGATGGTGCTGACCTTCTTAGTAAATATGGCTGCCCAGTTAATTGTGAAGCGCTTGAGCCTTCGTTACTGAGATAACCCACAAATGGCAACCCAGATGACGAAATCATCCCCCATCAGCTACTCGAACAGCTCCCTGTTTGATCGCAGACCCCTTCATTTTGATCCCAGCCTCAAGCGCAATCGGCTTAACCAGCTCTTCACCACAGTTGCGGGCCTGTTTGCCTCAATCGCGGTACTGCCCCTCTTCCTGGTACTGATCTATGTGCTGATCCAGGGAGGTAAGTTGATTTCCCTAACCATGTTCACTGAACTCCCCCCGCCCCCTGGTCTTGAGGGTGGTGGTATCGGCAATGCCGTTCTCGGGACCATGTTAGTTACGGCGATTGCGGCACTGATTGCGATTCCTGTTGGAGTTGGCGGAGGCATCTATCTCAGTGAATATTCCAGCCGGGGCTGGTTTGCACAGTTTGTCAGTTTTGGCAATGATGTGCTTGCAGGTGTTCCCTCGATCATCAGTGGCGTCTTCGTCTACGGAATCGTTGTTTCGACCCGCTTCTTCTTTGATCAGAGCTATAGCGCCATGGCTGGGGGCATTGCCCTTTCAGTGCTGATGCTACCTACGGTTATCAAAACCACAGACGAAGGTCTCAAATTAGTACCCCAGGAATTGCGCATGGGCGCCTACGGAGTGGGTGCCTCCAAATTTGTCACTATTACCCGGGTGACGCTGCCTTCTGCATTCACCCCCATAGCCACCGGGGTGGTTCTGGCGATTGCCAGGGCAGCCGGTGAAACGGCCCCTCTCATCTTCACAGCCCTTTTCTCTCCCTTCTGGCCGGAGGGTGTTTTCAACCCAATAGCAACCATGTCTGTTTTGATCTTCAATTTCGCGATCATGCCTTATGAAGCTCAAAACGAACTTGCATGGGCCGCCTCCTTTGTTCTCGTCATGATGATTCTTGCGGCAAATATTTTGGCTCGCTGGATCAGCCGTATGGCCAAGGTCTGACCCCCAAGCTCTCTCCCCAAACCTACCCACTTAGAACCATGACAAGCAGCTACGCCAAACCAACCAGTGCTGATACCAGTAAGGTGGATGTCTGCATGTCACTGCAGAATGTCACCATCTCCTACGGGAAATTTGAGGCGGTGAAAAATGTCTATATGGATTTACCAAAAGGCAAGGTGACAGCCTTCATTGGCCCCTCCGGTTGTGGCAAGTCCACCGTGCTGCGGGCTCTCAACCGCATGAATGATTTGATTCCGGGCTGCAAATTGAAGGGTAGGGTTGTGTTTGACAACAACGACCTCTACGACCTCCGCGTCGATCCGGTAGAGGTGCGCAGGCGAATCGGCATGGTTTTCCAGAAACCCAATCCCTTTCCTAAAACGATCTACGAAAACATCGCCTTCGGCGCCCGCATCAATGGCTTCAAAGGCGATATGGATGAGCTGGTGGAGCGCTCACTCCGCAAGGCTGCGGTATGGGATGAATGCAAGGACAAATTGCGAGAGAGTGGTCTGGCCCTCTCCGGCGGTCAGCAGCAGCGCCTCTGCATCGCCAGGGCCATCGCCACGGAGCCTGAAGTCATCCTGATGGATGAACCCTGCTCAGCCCTTGATCCGATCTCCACTTTGAAGATCGAGGAAACGATGCACCAACTCAAGCGTAGTTACACGATCATTATCGTGACCCACAACATGCAGCAAGCCGTGCGGGTTGCCGATCAAACTGCTTTCTTTAACGCCGAAGCGGTGGAGGGGGGCAGTGGCAAGGTGGGCTACCTGGTTGAATTCAATGACACCGAAAGAATATTTAACGCACCCGGCCAGCAGGCCACCCAGGATTACGTGAGCGGCCGCTTTGGCTAAATGCACAGCTGATCCGCCTGAGCAGGC
>NZ_JAGQCQ010000015.1:0-26391 GCF_024346275.1 Cyanobium sp. BA20m-p-22 | reverse complement strand
CCGGATCCATGCGGAAGGCACTGGAGTTGTCGATTACCAGGGCACCAGCCGCAGCCGCCAGCGGCGCCCACTGGCGCGACACCGAGCCACCGGCCGAGGCCAGCACCAGATCGACGCCCTCGAAGGCCGAGGCCTCCACGGGTTGGATGGTGAGCGCACGGCCCTGCCAGCCCAGGCTCTGGCCGGCGGAGCGGGGCGAGGCCAGGGGCAGCAGCTCGGCCACCGGAAAACGGCGCTGCTCGAGCAGCTGGAGCAACTCCTGGCCCACCGCTCCACTGGCCCCCAGAACGGCCACCCGAAGGGGGCGGTTGGGCAGGCACACAGAGCTGGGGGAAAGGCTGGTCTGGACGGCGGTCAAGGGGACGGGAACGGGATCGAAAGCTGCTGGTTTATCCGGGATTGACGTGGAGAGGCCCGGATCGGGGCATACAGGGGGGCGGGATGCTGCCGCAAAGCAAGGAGCTGGGATCAAATCCCAACCCTGCAGATGGGCTGAACCGAACTATTTCCTTCTTCTGCGCCTTTCTAACAATAGGCCTACGGGGCTCGGAACGGCCGCTTTCTAGGATCCGGCCCTGCATCGACTTTCCATGAGCTCTGCCGCCGCCCCAGTTGCCAGCCTGTCAGTCAAAGCCAGCCCCCGCCCGGGCAGCCGGATGGCCCTGGAGGTGGCCATCCCCGCCGACCGCAGCCAGGCCAGCTACGACGCCGCCGTGGAGAAGCTCAGCCGCAGCATCAAGCTGCCCGGCTTCCGCAAGGGCAAGGTGCCCCGCCCGGTGCTGCTGCAGCAGATCGGCCCCCTGCGCATCCGCGCCACCGCCCTGGAAGACCTGGTGGAAGCGGCCTGTCTCGACGCCCTCGAGCAGGAGCCCCTGGCGGCGCTTGGCCGGCCGGAGCTGAGTGAAGGGTTTGAGGCCGTCCTGGCGCGCTTTGAGCCCGGCAGTGCCCTCACCATCACCCTCGAACTGGACGTCGAGCCCACCCCCACCCTCAAGGCCACCAAGGGCCTCAAGGCCGAAGCCGAAACGATCAGCTACGACCCCGCCCGCATCGACGAACTGATCGACCAATCCCGCAAGCAGCTGGCCACCCTGGTGCCCGTGGAGGGCCGGCCTGCCGCCAGCGGCGATGTGGCGGTGGTCAGTTTCAACGGCACCTACCTCGATAGCGGCGAGCCGATCAGTGGTGGCAACAGCGATGCCATGGAGGTGGAACTGGAGGAGGGCCGCATGATCCCGGGCTTCGTCGAGGGCGTGATCGGCATGGCCATCGGTGACGAAAAAACCATCGAGTGCCGCTTCCCCGACAGCTACCAGCAGGAGGAGGCCGCCGGCCGCCAGGCCCGTTTTGAAATCGGTTTGAAGGATCTCAAGTGCCGCGAGCTGCCGGCCCTCGATGACGCCTTCGCCCAGCAGGCCAGCGACAAGGCCACCCTGGCAGAACTGCGGGTAGACCTGGAAATCCGCCTCAAAGACGACGCCGAGCGCCGGGCCAAGGCCAGTCGCCACGACGCCCTGCTCGCCGCCCTGGTGGCGGAGCTCGAGGTGGAGCTACCCGAAACGCTGGTGCAGCAGGAAATTCGCAACCTGTTGGAGCAGACCGCCGGCCAGATCGCCCAGCAGGGCATGGACGTCAAGAAGCTGTTCACCCCCGATCTGGTGCGCAGCCTGATGGACACCTCCCGCCCCGAGGCCGAGGAGCGCCTGCGCCGCAGCCTGGCCCTCAAGGCCCTCGCCACTGCCGAGCAGATCGAGTTGGAGGCCGGCGATCTCGAAGCCAAGTTGGAGGAGATCAGCCAAGGCCTCAGCGACCAGGCCAACATTGACCCGGAACGGCTGCGGCTAGCCGTCGCCGAAGACCTGCTGCGCGACAAGCTGCTCGAGTGGCTCGAAGCCAACAGCACGATCAGCGAGAAGGCCCCCGCCGCCGAGGAAGAGCCAGCCGAGACGACCGACAAGCCCAAGGCCAAAGCCAAGACCAAAGCCAAGGCCGAAACCAAAGCCAAAGCCAAGTCAACCGAGCAGGAGGATTGATCCCAGCCGCTGCTGCAGAGCCCATAGATTGCTTGGCAGGAGCCTTAACCGCGCGTGATCGACGCCACCATTCGCCATCCAGTTCACAGCCACTGGGGCCCCAGTGGCTCGCCGGGGGTGCTGCCCACCGTGGTGGAGCAGTCAGGCAAAGGCGATCGGGCCTTTGACATCTATTCGCGGCTGCTGCGCGAACGGATCATCTTCCTGGGCACCGGCATCGACGACCAGGTGGCCGATTCCCTAGTGGCCCAGCTGCTTTTCCTAGAAGCGGAAGATCCCCAGAAGGACATCCAGATCTACGTGAACTCCCCGGGTGGCTCGGTGACCGCCGGTCTGGCGATCTACGACACCATGCAGCAGGTTTCCCCCGATGTGGTGACCATCTGCTACGGCCTGGCCGCCTCGATGGGCGCCTTCCTGCTCTCGGGGGGCACCAAGGGCAAACGGCTGGCCCTGCCCAGTGCCCGGATCATGATCCACCAGCCCCTTGGCGGAGCCCAGGGCCAGGCGGTGGACATCGAAATTCAGGCCAAGGAAATCCTTTACCTAAAGGACACCCTCAACCGCCTGATGGCGGAGCACACTGGCCAGCCCCTCGAGAAGATCACAGAAGACACTGATCGCGACTATTTCCTTTCACCTGTTGAGGCGGTTGAATACGGCCTGATCGATCAGGTTGTGACCGACTCCAACGCGGTCAAGGCCCCGACTTAACCCCTAAAGATTGGCTGAGGAACCCTGTTCCAAGGTCGATCCTGGACCTAGGACATCCCTGCCAATGCCAAAGTTTGACGCCCACCTCAAGTGCTCGTTCTGCGGCAAATCGCAGGACCAGGTCCGCAAACTTATTGCCGGTCCTGGTGTCTACATCTGCGACGAATGCATCGATCTCTGCAATGAGATCCTGGATGAGGAGCTGGTTGATGGCCAATCCGTCAGCGGTGCCCGCCACACCCCGGAAACCGGCCGCAGCAAGCCTGCGACCAAAAAAATTTCCAAGCCTGCCCCCACCCTGGCCGAGGTGCCCAAGCCCCAGGAGATCAAGGCCTTCCTCGACAGCCAGGTGGTGGGTCAGGAAGAGGCCAAAAAGAGTTTGTCGGTAGCCGTTTACAACCACTACAAACGCCTGGCCTGGCAGGGGGATGGCAAGGGCGAAACGGACCAGACCGCCACCCGCCTGCACAAGAGCAACATCCTGCTGATCGGCCCCACCGGCTGTGGCAAGACCCTGCTGGCCCAGACCCTGGCCGAAATGCTCGCGGTGCCCTTTGCGGTGGCCGATGCCACCAGCCTCACCGAGGCCGGCTACGTCGGTGAAGACGTGGAAAACATCCTGCTGCGGCTGCTCCAGAAGGCCGATCTGGATGTGGAGCAGGCCCAGCGCGGCATCATTTACATCGACGAAATCGACAAGATCGCCCGCAAGAGCGAAAACCCCTCGATCACCCGCGACGTGTCCGGGGAAGGGGTGCAGCAGGCCCTGTTGAAGATGCTCGAAGGCACCGTGGCCAACGTGCCGCCCCAGGGTGGCCGCAAGCACCCCCATCAGGACTGCATCCAGATCGACACCAGCCAGATCCTGTTCATCTGCGGCGGCGCCTTTGTGGGTCTTGAAGACCTGGTGCAGAAGCGGATGGGTCGCAACTCGATCGGCTTCCTCAGCGCCGATGGCAGCAGCCGGCCACGCATCAATAAGGATCGCCATGCGGCCGAGGTGCTGCGCCACCTCCAACCGGAAGACCTGGTGCGCTACGGGCTGATCCCTGAATTCATCGGTCGCCTGCCGGTGAACGCGGTGCTGGAGCCGCTCGACAACATCGCCCTCGAAGCCATCCTCACCGAACCCCGCGATGCCCTGATCAAGCAGTTCCAGACCCTGCTGGGCATGGACAACGTCGAGCTCGATTTCGAACCCGGGGCCGTCGCAGCCATCGCCATCGAGGCCAACCGCCGCAAGACAGGCGCCCGGGCCCTGCGCGGGATCGTGGAGGAGTTGATGCTGGATCTGATGTACGACCTGCCCTCCCGCACGGACATCAAGAGGTTCACCGTGACCCGCCAATTGGTGGAGCAGCGCAGCCAGGCCAAGGTGGTGTCCCTCAGCTCCGGCACCATTGAGGAAGCCCCCCAGCAGGCCAGCGCCTGAGCCCAGGCTCTCGCGTCAGGCGGCCCTCCTCGCCAATGCCCGCCGCCGCCCACCTGCAGGTTCCCCGTCAGCACGGTCTGTTTCTGCACCACGGCATCGACCTGGGCGACGGCAGCGTGGCCCATTACCTCGAGGGCCGCGAAATCCTGCGCAGCCCCCTGGCGGAGTTCAGCCGCGGTGAACCCGTGTGTGAGGTGCCCTACCCGGCGGGCAGCTGCTCCCCAGTTGGCGTCACCCTCAGGCGCGCCATGGGACGGCTGGGCGAGCAGAACTACAACCTGCTCTTCAACAACTGCGAGCACTTCGCCCACTGGTGCAAAACCGGCCGGCACCGCAGCGCCCAGGTTGAGAGCTGGCTGCCAACCACCCTGCTCAGCGGCGCCCGACTGCTGCTGCGCCAGAACAACCACTTGGAGAAGGGCAAGGAGCTCGCCCTGCGCAGCCTGGCCCAGCTCGACCAGCTGCGGCTCAGTCTGCAGGAAAAGCTCGAAGCCGAGCTGGCCAAGGCGGAGGCGCGCTGGGGCGAGGAACGCTTCGCCGCCCTGCGGCTTGCGGCCCAGAGGCTGGCCGACCAGCTGGCGGAGGTCGAAGAACTGGAAGAGCGGCTGCGGCGCCAGTTCGAACCGGGGGAGGACCGGTAACCTCGAGCAGCGATGTCCAGCTACCAGCCCCTCCACCACAAGTACCGGCCCCAGCGCTTCAAGGAGCTGGTGGGGCAGGAGGCGATCGCCGCCACCCTGACCAACGCCCTGCTCACCGGCCGGATCGCGCCGGCCTACCTGTTCTGCGGCCCCCGCGGCACCGGCAAAACCTCCAGCGCCCGCATCCTGGCCCGCTCGCTCAACTGCATCGGCAGCGAGGCACCCACCCCTGACCCCTGCGGCGTCTGTGAGCTGTGCACCTCCATCGCCGCCGGCGCTGCCCTCGATGTGATCGAAATCGACGCCGCCTCCAACACCGGCGTCGACAACATCCGCGAGCTGATTGAGCGCTCCCGCTTCGCCCCGGTGCAGGCCCGCTGGAAGGTCTACGTGGTGGACGAGTGCCACATGCTCTCCACCGCCGCCTTCAATGCCCTGCTCAAGACGCTGGAGGAGCCGCCGCCACGGGTGGTGTTCGTGCTGGCCACCACCGACCCCCAACGGGTGCTGGCCACGATCCTGAGCCGCTGCCAGCGCTTTGATTTCCGCCGCATTCCCCTGCAGGCCCTCGAACAGCACCTGGGCTGGATCGCCGAGCGCGAGTCGATCGGCATCACCCCCGAGGCCCTGCACGTGGTGGCCCAGCGGGCCCAGGGGGGCCTGCGCGACGCCGAGAGCCTGCTGGACCAGCTCAGCCTGCTGCCAGCTCCAATCGAGGCCACGGCCGTGTGGGAGCTGCTGGGTGCCGTGCCGGAGCAGGAACTGCTGGCCCTGGCCCGGGCCCTGGCCGGGGCCGAGCCCCTGGGGCTGTTGGAGGGCTGCCGGGAGCTGCTGGAACGGGGCCGGGAACCCGGCGCCGTGCTGCAGGGGTTGGTGAGCTTGCTGCGGGATCTGGTGCTGGCAGGCGCCGCCCCCGACCGGCTCGAGCTCACCGGCGTCTCAGCCCAATTTCGCGGCGAACTTCCCGAGCTGGCCCGGACCATCGGCAAGGCCCGGCTGCTGCAGTGGCAGGCCCAGCTCAAGGGCAGCGAGCAGCAGCTGCGCCACAGCGTCAACCCACGCCTCTGGCTGGAGGTGCTGATGCTGGGCCTGCTGGCCGAAGCGGTGGTTCTCGCCCCGGCCAAACCCGCTGCGGTTAGCCCAGCGCCGGCAACCCCAGCACCGGTAACCCCAGCACCGGTCCAGCCCGCTCCGGCGCCCCAGTCCGCTCCGGCGCCCCAGCCAGCTCCCCTGCCCCAAACCCCAGTCCAACCAGACCCAGCGCCCCAACCAGACCCGATACCCCAAGCCACAGCGACCGCTGGGTCGCCAAACCTTGCCGAGCTTTGGCAACAGATCCTGGCGGGCCTGGAGCTGCCCTCCACCCGCATGCTGCTCTCCCAGCAGGCCCAACTGGTGCGGCTGGATGAGCGTCGAGCCGTGGTGCAGGTGGCCGGTAACTGGATGGCCATGGTGCAGAGCCGTCTACCCCTGCTGGAAACGGCCGTCACCAATGCCCTGGGCAGCCCGCGCCAGCTCTTGCTGGAGGGGGGTGGCGCCCATTCACCGCCGCCAGCCCCCGCCGCCCGAGCGCCCCAACCTGCTGCCAGCCCAGTTCAGAGCCCCGTTCAGACTCCAGCCCAGGCTCCAATCCAGAGCCCAGTCCAGAGCAAGCCTCCCGTCCAGGCAGCACAACCACAACCGGCTGCGGAGCTGAATCCGGCCAACAAGCCCCCACCCCCCATGGCGCCCCTCGATGAGAAAGCCCGGCGCTTGGCCGAGTTTTTCAACGGCGAAGTGGTTGATCTCGATGGGCCCCTCGAAGGGATAGGCCCAGACGACGCAGCTGCTTGAGGATCAGGGCTTGGAAGATCAGGCCGGGAAAATCAGGCCGCCGCCGGATCCTCAAGCGCAGGCTCCTCCTCTTCCCCGAGGTGCATGGTCTTGGCCCACACCAGGGTCTTGGGCCTCAGGGCCATGCGCAGGCTGGTCCAGGGAATCACAACAAACCAATGGCCCATGTAGGCAATGCCTAGGGCCAGGTTCCAGGGATTCATCGCCGGCAGGGCCGGGCCTTCCCGGGGTCGGCTACAGCCGGCCATGATCGCGCCACCGGAGAGCCCGAAGGCCACAAAGGAGAGGGGCCAGAGGGTGGGCGGGGTGCGGGTGATCGCCGCACCGAAGAGGTCGGCGATCGCCACCACCGGCAGGCCGTACTGGAGCAGAAAAAAGCAAACCAAATCGAGCTTTTGAACCCCACTGAGCCGCTCCGAAAGCAGGCCCGGGAGGTAGTCGAAAAATCGTTGCAGGCCCCCTTCGGCCCAGCGCTGGCGCTGGCGCCAGAGGGCAGCCAGGCCGAGCACCGCCTCCTCCTGCACGGGCGGATCCCAGAGCAGCCCGATCGGCTCGCCCTCAAGCAGCAAGCGGAAACTGAGATCCAGGTCATCGGTGACCGTCGCCTCGTTGAAGCCCCCACTCCTGAGCAGGGCATCGCGGCGCAGCAGCTGGCCGTTGCCCCGCAGTTCCACGATCCCACCTGCCGCCAGCCGGCCCTGCTGGATCACCGCATCGAGCGCCATCTCCATGGCCTGGGCCCGGGTGAGCCAGTTGACACTGGCATTCACCTCGGCCTTGCGCAGCTGGACGGCCGACCAGCCGCCTGTTTCAGCAAATGGGATCAGCCGCTCCAGGGTGTCGCTCTGGAGATCGGCATCGGCATCGAGCACAAACATCCAGCGGCCCTGCAACTGCTGCAGCACCAGGTTGAGGGCCCCCGACTTGCCGCCGCCGGCATCGGCTTCCCGCCGCAACACCTGCAGAAAGGGATACCGCTGCTGAAGCTCGGCCAGCAGCTGGGGGGTGCGGTCGCTGCTGGCGTCGTCAATCACCCAGAGCCGAAGCTGCCCTTGCGGATAGCTCAGCTGGGCAATGCGCTCCACCAGCCTGCCGATCACGGCCTGTTCATCGCGGGCCGCCACCACCACATCCACCGCCGGCATCGGGGCCGGCATCGGGGCGGGAGGCAAGCCCGAGGCCGGAGGGGGGAGGTAGGGGCGGAAGGCCTGCAGCAGCAGGGTGCGGAGGCTGTAGCCACCCAGCACCACGGCCAGGATGAGGGCTGGGATCAACCGCAGGGGTTCAGGCAGCCAGTGGGGAGCAAGCCCGGCCCCGCCACAGGCGACCAGGAACAGCCCCGACTTGCCACGACGGTGATCGGTGGAACTGCCACCCGCAGCCATGGCGATCCCAGAAGTAGGTGGATCCTAGGGGGAACCGGCCGCAGACCCTGGGTCCCTGGGCAGGGCGACCAGGGGCTCCAGACTGGTGCCTGGGTAGTAGTGCCCAAGGATTTGCGCCAGGCTCCAGCCCCTGCGGGCCAGATCGATGGCGCCCGCCTGGGACAACCCGGCGCCGTGGCCAAAACCGCCCCCATCAAATCGCCAGCGACCCGAACCTTCCGGACGCAGAACAAACAGGGTGCTGGGCAACTGGCGCAGATTGCGGCGGATGGCATCGCGCCTCAGCACGACGCTTTGGGGCTCTCCGGCCGGGCCCCTGGCGTCGATGGCCAGGGCCAGCACCCGGCCACTGGGGCCCCGCTCCAGCACGGTCAAACGGGTTGGGGTGCCGAGCTGGGGGGCCGTCTTGGCCAGGGCCCGCTGGATCTGGGCCCCATCCAGCAGGCGGGTCCAGCGGAAGCGGGGGTGATCGAAGCCATAGGCCCGGGAGGTGGCTGCCAGGGCCGCCGCCACCCCGGCCGGCTGCAGGGGGAGGGTCACCTTGGCCTGGATCGCCCCGGGGCCATCCACCCAGGGCCGCAGGTAGGGGAGGGCGGAGCCATTCCACACCTCCTCGAAACCGGCCGAAATGCCCCCATTGGTGGCGTGATACACCCCATGAATCGGCGCCCCCTGCCAGGCCAACACCTGGTGGCGGGTCACCCCGATAGCCCGGCGCACCGCCGGCCCCGCCAGGCGCGGATCGGCATACACCTGGCACTGGGTGTCGGCGCAGAGGTGGTAGCCATCCACCGCAAAGCGCCCCTGGTTGCGCAGGGCCCAGGTGCGGGCCAGCACCGCCTGGGCCGCGAGGGCGGCCGGCGGGGCCCCTGCACCGATCTCATGGGGCACCACGCCCAGCAGATAGCGCTCCAGGGGCACCTCCTCCACCAGGGTCCAGCTGCCGTAGGCATCGCCCTGCAGCCGGAAGGGCCCGGCGAACACCCCTCCCTGCCAGCGCAACCCGCCGGGCGCCTCCAGCCGCAGGGGGCCCTCGAGCAGCACGGCGTCCCCACCGGGCCGGCGTAATTCCAATGCCAGGCGCTGGCGCTGGACCTGCTCCAGCCGCCGCGGCGTCACCCCCGCCGGAACCGGCGCCTCCAGCGCGGCCCACACCTCCCACTCGGCCGGATGGGCAATCACCACCTCCGCCCCGGCCTGGCGCCAGCGGGCGGCAGCCTCCTCGGCACTTTCGTAGCTGGCGAAGGGGCCCCACACCTGGCGGCGCAGGGTGAGGGGTTCGGCCAGGGGAACGGAACGCCACTGGAGCAGGAACTCCGGGGCGGCAAACCGCTCGCCCCTGGAGGTCTCCAGCCGCAGGTTGCCTGTGGCACTGCGCAGCCGCAGGGGTGTGGGCGGCTGGAGCTGGGCCGCCAGGGCAACCCAGAGCACGGGCGCAGCGGCGGAGACGGGCGGCGGCGGCGGCACCTGCCAATGCAGGGCTGCCGCCTTCAGGGATGCCGCATTACATCCCCCGCTCAACAACAGCGCACTGGCCCAGATCCCTGCTTGCAGCACTGGTGGGGCCGGGGGAATGGGGAACCGGAACATCGCAGCAGGCGGGTGGCTTGGAGGAGGGTGGGGCTACGTCGTACTCTGCTTGTTTGTGCCCGCCGCGACGCGAGACATGCCGAAGCTCAAGACCCGCAAAGCGGCCGCCAAGCGGTTCAAGGCCACCGGCACCGGCAAGTTCATGCGTCGCCGGGCCTTCCGCAGCCACCTGCTCGATCACAAGAGCCCGAAACGCAAGCGTTACCTGGGCACTATGGCGCTGGTTGACGAGCGCGATGCGGACAACGTCAGCGCCATGCTCCCCTACGCCTGACGGGGTTTTGGCCCCAACTCTTTACTTTTTCCTTCCTGATTCACCCCTGATTCACCGCCATGTCACGCGTCAAGAGGGGCAACGTTGCCCGCAAACGCCGTAACAAAGTTCTGCGCCTAGCCCGGGGCTTCCGCGGTGGCAACGGCTCCCTCTTCCGCACCGCCAACCAGCGGGTGATGAAGGCGCTGTGCAATGCCTATCGGGATCGCCGTCGCCGCAAGCGCGACTTCCGCCGCCTCTGGATCGCCCGGATCAACGCCGCGGCCCGCCTCAACGGCCTCAGCTACAGCCGTCTACTCGGTGGCCTGAAGAGAGCTGACGTGCGCCTGAACCGCAAGATGCTGGCCCAGCTGGCCGTGGTTGACCCGGCCAGCTTCAGCAGCGTGGTGGGTGCCGCCCAAACCTGAAATCCCCTGGTAGGTCCCCTTGGACGCCCTCCTTCCGCAGACCTACCTGATTGGGCTGATCGTTCTTCTGGGCGTGGCCGCCGTAGTGGTTGGGCGCCAGCTCTGGCGGGTGCGCGCCGATGAGGTCACCCTGGCCAAATTGGAGCAGAAGGATGGCAACCAGCCCTCCGATGCAGCCACCCTCTATGAGCTGGGCTCGGTGCAGTTGCGCAAGCGCCTGTACGGCCAGGCCGCTGAATCGCTCAAGCAGGCCCTGAAAAAAGCCGAGGCCGCCAAGGAGCCCGCAGAAGCCCAGGCGGTTATTGAAAACGCCCTGGGCTTTGCCCTGGCCGCCCAGAACAACTACAAGAGCGCCATCCGCCACTACCGCCTGGCGCTCGCCGCCAAACCGGCCTACCCGGTTGCCCTCAACAACCTGGCCTACGCCCTCGAGAAGCAACTGAAGCTCGAGGAGGCCAAAGAGGCCTATGAGCAGGTGATGGCCCTCGATGCCAGCAACAAAACCGCCCGCAAACGGCTCAAATTGCTGGCCCGTAAGGCTGGATTGGACCAGAGCGCCTAAATCCAGCTCTTCACAGCCCGCCAGCAGCTGGACTGGAGCCCAGGGGCTTCAGATCCAAGCGGCCCCCGGGGTTGGTGAGCCGGGGAGACTGCCAGCCGGATAGCCGCAGCCCCTCCAGCCCCGTGAAGACGCCACCCATCTCCAGGCCCGCCACCTCGCACTGGCAGAGCATCACCAGATCGAGCTGGTCAGACTCGGCGTTCAGATTGCCCTGCACCGGGGTTGTGACCCCGCCGAGGGTGAGTTCTCCGCGCAGGTCAATCATCTGCCCCATCGGCGTCACGCTGGCCAGCAGCAGCTCGGCAGGGACGCTCTGGCCGGGGCCGCTCTGGCCGATGCCAAAGGATTGGTACCCGCCACTCCAGGTGCGGGCCATCTGGGTGGCCAGCACCTGGGCGCGGGCCACGGGATCGAAGGTTTCGGCTCCGACGGAACCAACCGCCAATGGGGTGGACGCCCCTGCCGGCGAGGCCACCAGGGCCATCAGGGCCAAGGGGGCAGCGGCAAGCCAGGGGAGCGAGCGAAGAATGGCCAGGGACACGGTGGGGAGAACCAGCTAGTGGGAGGCTAGGACCGTTGCCAAGCTCCGGCCCTGCTCCGTGGTCACCACCGCCGCCCCCACCCCTGCCCCCTGCGGCAACGCCCCCAGCGACCCGCTGGTGATTGCTGGCCGCAGTTTCAGCAGCCGCCTGATGACCGGCACCGGCAAATACCCCAGCCTCGAGGCGATGCAGGCCAGCCTTAGCGCCAGTGCCTGCGAAATCGTCACCGTGGCGGTGCGGCGGGTCCAGAGCCAGGCTGCCGGCCATGGGGGCCTGATCGAGGCCATCGACTGGACCCGCATCTGGATGCTGCCCAATACGGCCGGCTGCGCCACTGCAGAGGAGGCCGTGCGGGTGGCACGGCTGGGCAGGGAATTGGCCAAGCTCGCCGGCCAGGAGGACAACACCTTCGTGAAGCTGGAGGTGATCCCCGACACCAAACATCTGCTGCCCGATCCCTTCGGCACCCTGGAGGCCGCCGAGCAATTGGTGAAGGAAGGCTTCACAGTGTTGCCCTACATAAATGCCGATCCGCTGCTCGCCAAACGGCTGGAGGAGGTGGGCTGCGCCACCGTGATGCCGCTGGGCTCGCCGATCGGTTCCGGCCAGGGCATTCGCAACGCCGCCAACATCGCCCTGATCATCGAAAACGCCCGGGTGCCAGTGGTGGTTGACGCCGGCATCGGCGTGCCCAGCGAGGCCGCCCAGGCGATGGAAATGGGCGCCGATGCCCTGCTGATCAACAGCGCCATCGCCCTGGCTGGCAATCCGGTGGCGATGGCCAGGGCCATGGCCCTGGCTACGGAAGCTGGACGCAGCGCCTTCCATGCCGGACGCCTGCCGATCCGAGCTGAGGCCAGGGCCAGCTCCCCGGGAACCGGCCTGGTGGGCAGCTGAAGCAGGCCTGGCAAGTCCAGGGCCGAACGCCTGTAGTAGCTTGCCCAGCGGAGCATCTGCTCGGCCTGCGGGGGTCTGGGATTTTTCAGAATGGGGGTTGGGATGAAGGTCTTCGTTCTGGGTGGCGACGGCTTCTGCGGTTGGCCCTGCGCGGTGAACCTGGCGGATGCGGGCCACGAGGTGGTCATCGTCGACAACCTCAGCCGCCGCAAGATCGACATCGATCTGGAGGTGGAGTCGCTCACCCCAATCGCCACCATGGGTGAGCGGCTGCGGGCCTGGGAGCAGGTGGGCGGTAAGCCGATGCGCTTCCTGCACCTCGACCTGGCCCATGAGTATCAGCGGCTGGTGGATCTGCTGCTGGCGGAGCGCCCCGATGCGGTGGTGCACTTCGCCGAGCAGCGCGCCGCGCCCTACTCAATGAAGAGCAGCGCCACCAAGCGCTACACGGTCGACAACAACGTCAACGGCACCCACAACCTGCTCGCCGCGATCGTGGAGAGCGGCCTCGACATCCACATCGTCCACCTGGGCACGATGGGCGTCTACGGCTACGGCTCCCACCGCGGCGCCACCATCCCCGAGGGTTACCTCAAGGTGGAGGTGCCCCAGCCCGACGGCAGCCGTTTTGAGGAGGAGATCCTGCACCCGGCCAGCCCGGGCAGCGTCTATCACATGACCAAGACGCTCGACCAGCTGCTCTTCCTCTACTACAACAAAAACGACCGGGTCCGCATCACCGACCTGCACCAGGGCATCGTCTGGGGCACCAACACCGAGGCCACCGAGCGGGACCCGCGCCTCACCAACCGCTTCGACTACGACGGTGACTACGGCACCGTGCTCAACCGCTTCCTGATGCAGGCGGCGATCGGCTATCCGCTCACCGTGCATGGCACCGGCGGCCAGACCCGCGCCTTCATCCACATCCGCGACTCGGTCAAGTGCGTCCAACTGGCCCTGGAAAACCCCCCAGACCGGGGCGAGCGCGTCAAAATCTTCAACCAGATGACCGAAAGCCACCAGGTGGGCGAACTGGCCCGCAAGGTGGCGGCTCTCACCGGCGCCGAGATCAACTACCTGCCCAACCCCCGCAACGAGGCCGTTGAAAACGACCTGATCGTGGACAACCGCTGCTTCATCGAGCTGGGTCTCAACCCCACCACCCTCGATAACGGCCTACTGGCCGAGGTGGTGGATGTGGCCCGCCGTTGGGCCGACCGCTGCGACCGCAGCCGTATCCCCTGCGTCTCGGCCTGGACCCGCACCCAGGCCCAGGCGATTCAAATGGCCTGAGGCGGGACCTGAACCCTTGAAAATCGCCTTCTTCACCGAAACCTTCCTGCCCAAGGTCGACGGGATCGTCACCCGGCTGACCAAGACGGTGCAGCACCTGGTGGCGGCCGGCGACGAGGTGTTGATCTTCTGCCCGGAGGGTGCGCCTGCCAGCTACATGGGGGCCAAGGTGGTGGGGGTGCCGGCCATGCCGCTGCCCCTCTACCCCGAGCTCAAGCTGGCCCTGCCGCGGCCCGCGGTGGCCGAAGCCCTCGACCTCTTCCAACCCGACCTGGTTCACGTTGTCAACCCGGCCGTACTGGGCCTGGGCGGCATCTGGCTGGCCAAAACCAAGGCCTACCCGCTGGTGGCCAGCTACCACACCCACCTGCCCAAATACCTGGAGCACTACGGCATGGGCATGCTCGAGCCCCTGCTGTGGGAATTGCTCAAAGCCGCCCACAACCAGGCCCGGCTCAACCTCTGCACCTCCACGGCGATGGTGCAGGAACTGAGTGAAAAGGGCATCCAAAACACTGACCTGTGGCAGCGCGGTGTGGATACGGAGCTGTTCAGACCCTCCCTGCGTTCCGAGGCCATGCGGGAGCGGCTGCTCAACGGCCACAGCGACACCGACAAATTGCTGCTCTACATCGGCCGGCTGTCGGCCGAAAAGCAAATCGAGCGGATCCGGCCCGTGCTCGATGCCCTGCCGGAGGCCCGGCTGGCCCTGGTGGGGGATGGGCCCTACCGCCAGCAACTCGAGAAGATCTTTGCCGGCACCCCCACCCACTTTGTGGGTTACCTGGCCGGAGAAGAGCTGGCCTCGGCCTATGCCAGCGGCGACGCCTTCCTGTTCCCCTCCAGCACCGAAACCCTGGGCCTGGTGCTGCTCGAAGCAATGGCAGCCGGCTGCCCGGTGGTGGGCGCCAACCGCGGTGGCATCCCCGACATCGTCAGCGATGGGGTGAACGGCTGCCTCTACGAACCAGACCAGGAGGGCAGCCTGGCCGCGGCCGTCGAGCGCCTGCTGGGCGATGCCAGCCAGCGGGCCCAGCTGCGCCAGAACGCTCGCCAGGAAGCGGAGCGCTGGGGCTGGGCTGGCGCCACCGACCAACTGCGCAGCTACTACAAACGCCTGCTGGCCCATCCCGAGCTGCAGTTGGTCGCCTGAGTCAGGGGCGGGCGGGGGCAGCGGCCAGAGCGCCCCGAAACCAGGTGGTCATCAACGCCTTCACCATCGGTGCCGCCACGGTGCCGCCATAGCCCCCTGAGTTTTCGCCGAAGGCGATGATCACCAGGGTGGGCTTTCCAGCTGGGGCATAGCCCCCAAACCAGGCATGGTCGGGCCGGGGTGGGTCCTCACCGGTGCCGGTCTTACCAGCCACGGCCGGCAGGTTGGGGTCGTTGAGCAGGGTGGCAGTGCCGTTGGTCACCACCTGACGCAGGCCGTCGCGCAGGATTTTCAAGGTGGCTGGCTTGAGCCCGATCCAGGTGCGCTCGGTGGGGCGCTCCACCAGGTGGGGGGTCACCAGCCAGCCCCCATTGGCCACCGCGGCATAGAGCCGGGCCATCTGGATCGGTGTCACCTGCAGGGCCCCCTGGCCGATGGCCGAGGTGATTGTGTCCACGGGCGTCCATTCCTCCCCCAGCGCCTCCCTTTTCCAGGCCTGGTCACCCAGCAGCCCCGGCGTTTCCTCCCCCTTCAACTCGATGCCCGTGACCTGGCCGTAGCCCATGCGGCGGGCAGCCTTGAACAGCTCATCGGGGCCCACCTTGAGCCCCACCTGGTAGTAGAAGGTGTTGCTGCTCACCGCCAGGGCAAGGGGAAAGCCGATCGCCCCGTGGGCGCCATGGTCGCCATAGCAGAGGCCCGCGTAGCAAAAGGAGTTCATCGTCATCACCTTCGAGTCGGCCGCATAGAGGCCCGATTCAAGGCCCGCGATGGTGGTGACGATCTTGAAGGTGCTTGCCGGGGGAAAGCCCTGGAAGGCGCGATTGAGCAGGGGGGCATCCGGGGTGTTGAGGCTGGCCCACTGGCCCGTGCTCGGAGCGGGGGAAAACACATTGGGATCAAAGGTGGGCCGACTGGCGAGGGCCCGGATGGCTCCGGTCTGGGGATCGAGAGCCACGATCGCCCCCTTGCGGACCCCATCGAGGGCCCGCTCCGCCGCCTGCTGCAACTCCAGATCCAGGGTGAGGCGTAGGTCCTTCCCCGCCCTGGCGGGTTTTTCGCCCAGGATTCGCTGCACCTCACCCGCCGCATTGACCTCCACCTGCTGGCCGCCCCACTCGCCCCGAAGGTGGCCCTCGAATTGCTTCTCGACGCCACTGCGGCCCACCCGATCGCGGATTCGGTAGCCCTTGGGCTGGAGCTGGTCGTATTCCTCCTCGGTGATGCCGCTGGTGTAGCCGAGCACGTGGGCCGCCAGTCGACCGTGGGGATAGCTGCGCAGGATGTCCACATCCACCTCGGCGCCGGTCAGGCCGGCGGCCTGCTCCTTGAAGCGCAGCACCTGCTCAGGGCTGAGCCCCCTGGCCAACTCAATCCGAAATCCCTCCGCATTGGCACCGCTGCGACGCTTGGCATCCAACTCGCCAGCCCCCACTGCCAGCACCGCCGCCAGCCGATCCCGCAGGGCGGGCCACTGGGTCTCGCCCACCTCCCGGGGCTGGATGTAGAGGTTGTAGGTGAGGCGGCTGCTGGCCAGCACCTGGCCATGGCGATCCAACAGCCGGCCCCGGATCGGATTACGGGGCATCAGCCGGATTCGATTTTCATCGGCCCTGGCCCGATTCTCAGCGCCGTGCACCAGCTGCAGCCAGGCCAGCCGCGCCACCATCGCTCCGCTGAACAGCAGCACCACCGCCAGCAACCAGGCGGGCTGCCGGCCAATGCCGCAATGGCGCGAAGCCCCTGGACCAAAGGCCATGGTCAGTCGGATTCGAGCCGCTGCTCCAGCAGCTCCAGCCGCTCAGCTATGCGGGCCAGACCCTCTTGCAACTCCAGGGCGTCCTGGGGATCAGCCGGCTCGGCCGCCACGTCGTGCACCTCCACCTTCATCACGGGGTTGCCCAGGCCGGGGCTGACCCGGTCCAACCCCTGGCGCAGCTGACTCGCGGCCGGTTCCCCCTCCTGGCGCAGGCTGCCGAGCGGATCCTCTGAGCGGCCATCAAAGGCAGCCAGCACCGCCTGGGGACCGCCCTTGCGAGCGCGGTCGACCACCGCCAGGCCGACGGGCAATAGGTCCTGCATCAGGGTGAGCCGCAGGGCATCAAATGGGTCAGTGGCCATTGCGGCAGTCCTGGCTCAAGATTGCCAGTCTGACCTGCCTGGGGCCCCGGATCAGGGGGCTAGGCGCTGGATGCCCGGATTGACGATCACCTGGCGACAATTTTGCTGACTGCCCCACCACCAACCCCCAGCCACCGCAATCACCAGCAAGGAGGCCAGGGGCACCAGGGCCTGGCGGGTCACATCGAGGGAAAGCCACTCCATCCAGGCGAGCCAGCTGCGCTCCCGGTCGAAGCGTCGCCGGGCCTTGTGCTCCTCATTCAGGCGCCGCTTCAGGGCCCGGGCCACCCAGCGTTCAAAGGACTGCTTCTTGGTGACCGCCATCTTGCGCTCCACCTCGAGCAGCTGGCCGGAGGTGAGCTCGGGGTTGAACGTGCTGATCAGCTCCAAACTCTTGATGAACATCTCCACCGCCCCATCCTTGGCATCGCGCTCGTCCTTATCGAGCAGATCCCAGTTGACTTCGGGGTAGAACCGGGCCCGGTTGGTGAGGATCTGCTCCTCCATTAACTGGCCGGGCTCCCGCAACCAACGGTCGGTATTGGCGTCGAAGCGGCGCCAATAGAGAAAGGGGTTGAGGTAGACGGTCTTAGCCCCGAACTGGATGCTGTCCTGCTGCAGCCTGCGCTGCCTGTCGGAATCAGGGGTTGTCGAGCCGGAGGGCACGGTGGCAGCAGTCACGACGGCAGGGCTGGGAGCCGATGGTATCGAAGCTGCGGGGCCGGGGCTACTCCCACTCGATCGTGCCGGGGGGCTTGCTGGTGATATCGAGCACCACCCGGTTGACGCCCTTGACCTCGTTGACGATGCGGTTGGAGATCGTCTCCAGCAGGTCGTAGGGCAAACGCGACCAGTCGGCCGTCATGCCGTCTTCCGAGGAGACGCAGCGCACCACGATCGGGAAGGCATAGGTGCGCTTGTCGCCCATCACCCCCACGCTGCGCACCGGCAGCAGCACGGCAAAGGCCTGCCAGATCTCGTTATAAAGGCCGGCCTCACTCACTTCCTCGCGCACGATCAGATCGGCATCGCGCAGGATGTTGAGCTTCTCGCTGGTGACCTCTCCCAGGATGCGGATCGCCAGGCCCGGCCCGGGGAAGGGGTGACGACCCACGATCTCCTGGGGCAGTCCCAGGCTGCGGCCCACCTTGCGCACTTCGTCCTTGAACAGGCGGCGCAGGGGCTCCACCAGCTTGAACTGGAGATCCTTGGGCAGGCCGCCCACGTTGTGGTGGCTCTTGATCTTCACCGCCACCCGCTCGCCGGTTTTGGGATCGATGCCCGTGCCGGCACTTTCGATCACGTCGGGATAGAGGGTGCCCTGGGCCAGGTAGGCGAAGGGGCCGAGACGCTTGCTCTCCTCTTCGAACACCCGGATGAACTCCGTGCCGATCAGCTTGCGCTTCTCCTCCGGATCGGTAACACCATCCAGCTTGTTGATGAACCGCTCCCGGGCATTGATGTATTCGACGTTGATGTGGAAGCGCTTATCGAAGAATTCCACCAGAAATTCAGGCTCCCCTTTGCGCATGAAGCCCTGGTCGATAAACATGCAGGTGAGCTGATCGCCAATCGCCCGGTGCAGCAGGAAGGCCAGGGTGGAGGAGTCCACACCGCCCGACAGGGCCAGCAATACCCGCCTATCGCCCACCTGGGCGCGCACGTCGGCCACGGCCTCGTCGATGAAGGCGGCGGTGGTCCAGTCGGCCTCACAGCCGCAGATGTGGTACACGAAATTGCGGATCAGGGCCATACCGCAGCTGGAGTGCACCACCTCGGGATGGAACTGCACGCCGTAGAGGCGCCGCTGGTGGTCGGCAACGGCCGCTTCCGGGGTGTTGTCGGTGTGGGCCAGGCGCGCAAAGCCATCCGGCAGGCGCTGCACCGAATCGCCATGGCTCATCCACATCGTGGAGCCCGATTCCACGTTGGTGAGCAGGTCGATCGGGTCGTCCACGTGCAATGGCGCCTTGCCGTATTCGGCGCGACCGGCGGCCACCACCGCCCCGCCCAGCTGCTGCACCATCAGCTGCATGCCGTAGCAAACCCCCAGCACCGGGATGCCCAGCCCCCAGATGGCCGGATCACACACCGGCGCCCCGGCCTCATACACGGAATTGGGGCCGCCGCTGAGGATGATGCCCTTGGGTGCCAGGGCCGCCAGCTCCTCGGCGCTGGTGGTGTATGCCATCACCAGGGAGAACACCTCGGTTTCCCGCACCCGCCGGGCGATCAGCTCGGAATACTGGGAACCGAAATCCAGGATCACGATCGCCGGGTACCGGCTCGACTGGGAGGTGGCGTCTATCTGGGGCGACAAGTTGATCTGGGGCGACAGGGCGGTGGGGGATGCGACTTGGGACATCAACAGCGCTAGGCCCGGGGCATTCGGGCCAGCCTAGGGGCGGCTGCCTAAGGCCGCCTGACTAGGGCCGCACTCCCATGGCCGTGAGCTGCTCCAGGCCCGCGGGCCCAGCGGCGCAGATCCGGCGGGAACGGTCAAAGAGCACCGCCCCCACCGCCATCTGCTCCTGGCCGTAGCGGGCCAGATAGGCCAGGCTGCGCCGCTCCACCGCCGCCGCGATGTGCTGGCGCAGCTGCTCAGCCCTGGGGCCATCGAGCCGATCCAGCTGGGCCAGCGCCTCCTCCACCGTGGGGGCATCGTGCAGGGCCTGCAGCGCGGCACCCCCCAGGCCCGCCAGGGCTGCCAGCGCCGTGAGCACCTCGGCCCGGCCATCGGCCAGGTGGTGGTGGGTATGGAAAATCCCCCCGGCCAACTTGATCAACTTGCCCTGGTAGCCAAACAACAGCAAGCGCTGAACGCCGGCCTCCGCTGCCGCCACCAGCAGGGGCCCAAGCCAGTTGCCGGCCTTCAGCAGCAGCTGGGGCGGCACCCCCAGCTGCTGGGCCAGGTCCAGCCCATTGGCGCCGATCACCAGCACCAGAGCGCCGCCAAAATCCTCGGCGCCGCAGCGCTCACGCAGCTCGGCCAAGGCCAGGCCCAGCTGATCTGGGGCCGCACTGCGCTGAACCTCGGCCTGGGTACCGATCAGGGCCAGCCCGTCCACTACCCCAAAGGCGGCGTTGCTGGTGCGCTCTGCCAAGCGCCGCCCCTCGGGGATCACCACCACCAGCTCAAGGCAACGGCCCTCGGGCAGCAGGGGCCGGAGATTGCACTCCAGCAGCTGGCGGGCATAGGCCGACAGGCAGGGCTCGCCGCTGGCCTGCAGCACCCCCACCCCCTCGCCGGCCCGCAGCTCAAGCCAATCGCCAGGGCCCTGCCGCCACCGCAGCAATACCCACAGGGCCAGGCCCCGGGTGAGATCGAGCACCTCCGGCCCCGGATCGCAGTGGGCCATGGCCAGCACCCAGCCATCGGCCAGGGGCGCGGCCGCTTCCACCGGCACCAAAGCGGGCGGAGGCCCGTTCTCCGGGTTGGAGTTGTTGGGATCGAGCCAAAGGGGCTGGAGCCGCTGCCAGGGCTCAGCCCGCAGGGTCAGCAGGGCCGCCCGCGCCGCCGCCGTCAGCCAAACCGGCACGGTGTAGCCCTGGGGCTCGGTCGGCTGGGCCACGGGGGAGGACAGGGGCGGGATTGTTTTTTATGGTGGTGGATTGGGCGGCCCGATGCCGCCAGCCCTACCCCCCTAACCATGCAGGACAAACTCAGCCTGATGATCCCCGGCCCCACCCCGGTGCCGGAAACCGTCCTGCAGGCGATGGGCCGCCACCCGATCGGCCACCGCAGCGCCGACTTTCAGAAGATCGTCAAGCGCACCACCAAGCAGCTGCAGTGGCTGCACCAAACCACTGGCGACGTGCTGGCCATCACCGGCAGCGGCACCGCGGCCATGGAGGCCGGGATCATCAACGTGCTCAGCAAGGGCGAGAAGGTGCTCTGCGGCGACAACGGCAAGTTTGGGGAGCGCTGGGTGAAGCTGGCCAGGGCCTATGGCCTCGACGTGCAGGTGATCCAGGCCGAGTGGGGCCAGCCCCTCGATCCCGAGGCCTTCCGCGCCGCCTTGGAAGCGGACACGGCCAAGGCGATCAAGGCCGTGATCCTCACCCACTCGGAAACCTCCACCGGCGTGATCAACGATCTGGAAGCGATCGCCAAACACGCCCGTGTCCACGGCACCGCCCTCACCATTGCCGACTGCGTCACCAGCCTCGGCGCCTGCAACGTGCCAATGGATGAGTGGGGCCTCGATGTGATCGGCTCCGGCTCCCAGAAGGGATACATGATGCCGCCGGGTCTGGCCTTCGTGGCAATGAGCGAGCGGGCCTGGGAGGCCTATGGGCGCTCCGACCTGCCCAAGTTCTATCTGGATCTGGGCAAATACCGGAAATCGGCCCGGGCCGACAGCAACCCCTTCACCCCGGCCATCAACCTCTACTTCGCCCTCGAGGCGGCCCTGGAGATGATGCAGGCCGAGGGCCTGGAGGCGATTTTTGCCCGCCATGCCCGCCACCGCGCCGCCGCCCAGGCCGGCATGGAGGCCATGGGCCTGCCCCTCTATGCGGCAGAGGGCCATGGCAGCCCCGCCATCACCGCGGTAGCCCCCGAGGGCATCGACGCCGAGGCACTGCGCAAGGCCGTCAAGGAGAAGTTCGACATCCTGCTGGCCGGCGGCCAGGACCACCTCAAGGGCAAGGTGTTCCGCATCGGCCACCTGGGCTTTGTGTGCGACCGCGACGTGCTCACGGCCGTGGCCGCCATCGAGGCCACCCTGGCGGATCTGGGCCTGCACAAGGGCAGCATGGGGGCAGGCGTGGCTGCAGCTGCGGCGCAACTGAAACGCTGAATAAGGGTGGCAGAAAGAAGGCGGTTGCCTATGGTTCCCTTCAGCCATAACCCGGTTTCATGCGCCGCCCTCTGATTGCCCTCACCTGCCTGGTAGCCCTGGCGGCCGCCGGCTGCCAGAAGCAGGATCTCGCCAAGAAGGAACAGAAGACCGAAGCCCAGATATGCACCCAGCTGGCGGCGGTAGGCAAGGCGCTCGATCAGGTGGCGGCCCTCAAGCCCAGCTCCACCGTCGGCGAGGCCACTGCTGCCGACAGGGCCCTGGCCACCTCGCTGGCGGCGCTGGAGAAGACGGAGCAGAAGCTCGAGCAACTGCGCCTGCAGAACTTCCAGACCCAGCTCAAGGCCTTCAAGGGCGAAGTGGCTACGGTCGCCAGCAACAAGAACCAAACCCTCGAGCAGGCGGCACTGACACTCAAGGCCAAATCGACGCCTGTAATCGCCGCCCGCCGCGCCCTCTCGGCTGCGGTGAAGTGTGAGGAGCCCGCAGCGGCAGCTGCGCCCGCCAAGCCCTGACAGCGGGGCTCCGATGGACTAAGTTAAACACCTGCGGGTGTAATTCAGTGGTAGAATGTCAGCTTCCCAAGCTGAACGCCGCCGGTTCGAGTCCGGTCACCCGCTTTTAGTCCAGGGCTGAAAATTTGTTGTTTCGCAAGCGATCACTTCGCTTCCCACTCGCTGGCAGCACGCCAGAAGTTAACTGTGAATGACAGCTAATACCCGCGATTGGTTCAACCTTCTCACAGGGCTTCTCACCTCCGGGTCGTTTCATGGCCTGATTTGACCGTCCTTGATCGGCCCGAGTTGTCGCCGTGGATCGACCGAACCTGAGACCTGACTTGCGACCTAAGATGCGGTTCTGACCCGGCCTGACCCTCTGATGGCGCACCGCGTCCTGAGCGAGACCGCCGTGAGCATCTCGGATCACAAGAAGAACCCGATGGCCACCGTGGCGGCCGGTGAAGGGATGGCGGTCGCGGTGCTCAACCGCAACGAGCCGGTCTTCTACTGCGTTCCGGCCAAGGCCTACGAGGAGCTCATAGATCTCGTGGAAGACCTGGAGCTGGGCCGCATTGCCGATGCCCGGCTGGCGGATGGGCAGGAGCCGCTGCGGGTCAGCCTCGATGAGCTATGAGCTGGCCTTTCATCCCGAGGCCCTGCGGTAATGGCGGACCCTGAGCGCAGGGATCCGGGAGCAGTTCAAGAAGAAGCTGGCCGAACGGCTGATCGAACCGCGGATACCAGCCTGCAAGCTGCGGGGATCCAGTTATCGCTACAAGCTCAAACTCCGCGCCGCTGGTTTCCGCTTGGTCTACGAAGTGCGGGATTGCAAGGTGCTGGTGCTTGTTGTGGCAGTAGGCAAGCGGGAGCGCATGAACCATGGCCGACTCCATGCCCTCTGAGCTGGATCAGCTGCGCCGGGAGAACGCTCGCCTGATTGGGCTGCTGGAGACGCACGGCATCGCCTGGCGCCCCGGCACACCTAGCCCATCTGAACCTGCGCCGATTTCGCTCCAGGCCCCAGTGAAGGGTCCCGCTTCAACCCAAGAGAAGCTGGCCCTGTTCCAGCGTCTCTTCCGCGGCCGCGACGACGTCTATGCCCTGCGCTGGCAGAGCAGCAGCAGCGGGCGCTCCGGCTACGGGCCTGCCTGCGCCAATGAATGGCGGCAGGGCATCTACGAAAAGCCGCGGGTGGCCTGCCGCGATTGCCAATACCGGGAGCTGCTGCCGCTCAGCGATGAAGCGATCTATGGGCACCTGGCCGGAGACCACACCCTCGGCCTCTACCCCCTGCTGGAAAACGACCATTGCCACCTGCTGGCTGTCGACTTTGACGAGCAGGACTGGCGGGACGACGCCCGGGCCTTTATGCGCTCTTGTCGGGAGCTGGCGGTGCCCGCAGCGCTGGAAATCTCCCGCTCCGGCGAGGGCGCCCACGTGTGGGTGTTCTTCGAGGAGGCCGTGTCGGCGCGGGAGGCTCGCCAGCTGGGGGCCGCCTTGATCAGCCACACCTGCTCCTCGACACGCCAGCTGGAGCTGAGCTCCTATGACCGGCTGTTCCCCAACCAGGACATCCTGCCGAAAGGCGGCTTCGGCAACCTGATCGCCCTGCCGCTGCAGAAGGAAGCCCGGCAGCGGGGCTGCAGCCTATTCGTGGATGACGACCTGAGTCCCTATCCCGATCAGTGGGCCTATCTGGCGACTCTGCAGCGCTTGTCTCTAGCGGGGCTGAAGAGCGTGATCCAGGGCGCCACCGGCGGTGGCCATCCCCTCGATCTCGCCTTCATCGACGCGGAGGACCTGGCGACCCCATGGCTGACACCTCCCCCGGTGCCAAAGCTCAGCGGGCCGCTGCCGGCGGCGCTCACCCTCACCCTGGCTGATCGCCTCTATGTGGAGCGCTCGGGCCTGCCGCAGCCACTGCTCAATCGCCTGATCCGTCTCGCCGCTTTTGCCAATCCAGCGTTCTTCAAAGCCCAAGCCATGCGCCAGTCGGTGTGGGACAAGCCGCGGGTGATCGGCTGCGCTGAGAACTTCCCGCAACACATCGCCCTGCCGCGCGGCTGTCTGGAGCCGGTGCAGACCCTCCTGCAGGAGCAGGGAATCGGCTGGGAGCTGGTGGATGAACGCCAGAGCGGCTCACCGCTGGAGCTGGCGTTCGCGGGCCAGCTGCGCGCTGACCAGAAGACCGCGGTGGAGGCGATGCTGCGCCACGACATCGGCGTGCTGCAAGCGCCGACAGCCTTCGGGAAAACCGTTGTGGCGGCAGCGATCCTGGCGCGCCGCGGGGTCAACACCCTGGTGCTGGTGCATCGGGCCGAGCTGTTGCGTCAATGGCAGGAGCGGTTGCAGACCTTCCTAGACGTCCCCGCTGAGGCGATCGGTCGCATCGGTGGCGGCAAGGTCAAACCCTCCGGCCGCCTCGACATCGCCGTGATGCAGTCCTTGGTGCGGAAGGGGGAGGTGAACCCCGTGGTGCAGAACTACGGGCAGGTGATCGTCGACGAGTGTCACCACATCGCCGCCGCCTCCTTTGAAGCAATCCTCAAGCAGCTGAAGGCCCGCTATGTGCTGGGGCTTTCGGCCACCCTGTTTCGCCGCGATTGTCTGCAGCCAATCATTTTTATGCAATGCGGACCCATCCGCCACAGCGCCCAGCGGCCCGCCGGAGCGCCCCAGACCCTGGAACTGGTGAGCCGAACCCATCAACTCGAGGGGCTGCCCGCCGATCTACCGATCCATGAGCTGATGCGCCGGCTGGTGGAGGATCAAAGACGCACCGACCGGATCGTGGCCGAGGCCCTCGCCTGCTGGGAAGCGGGCCGCAAGCTGCTGCTGCTCAGTGAGCGCACCGGTCACATCACGGCGATCGCCAACGCTCTGGCTGATCAGGTACCGAGCCAGTTTTTGTTGCATGGCCGCCTGAGCGCACGCCAGCGCAGCGCCACCCTGGCCGCGCTGGAAGCGTTACCACCGGAGGCGCCCCGTATCGTGCTGGCCACCGGGCGACTGGTGGGTGAGGGCTTCGACCATCCACCGCTCGACACCCTGCTGCTGGCAATGCCCGTGTCCTGGAAGGGCACCCTGCAGCAGTATGCCGGCCGCCTGCACCGGCATCAAACTGGGAAAACCAGCGTGCGGATCATCGACTGGCTCGACCTCGGCCATCCGGTGCCTCAACGCATGTGGGAGCGGCGGCTGCCGGGCTATCGGGCCATGGGGTACGGGCTGATTTCAGATCAGCAGACCATGCCGAGTTTTTGGAGCTAGAGGAGATCGACAATCTCTCAGAAGCAACTGCCGTAGTCGGAGCCTGCGTCATCGGTTCCGCTCCAGGACAGTGAGAACGCCCCATTTGTGAGGCTCAGCCAGCGCATCAAGCCAAGCGGCGATAGGGCTCCTGATTTTTGCTCAGAAACAAATCAGCGGCTGACCGCTCAAACTCGCTGACATGGAGAAGTCGAGCTGTTTTGCTCATAGATAGGGCCTGCTGGTCGCTGAACTCGATCGCAATTCCCACCGGCGGCATCCAACTGGAGGTCTGATGCAGTTCAGATTGGCAGCAAAGATCGGTGATGGCCTTAAAGCAACGCAAGGCTCCGCAAGGGGTGCTTGCTGCGGGTCCTCTCGAGTTGAGGCCCTGCTGGGCGTGATAGGTGGGGCTGATGGCGGTGATCAGTTCTGCTGCTGATCCAAAGCAGATCAAGGCGGCTGGAATGTGTGAACAGGTGTTAAGTTGAAATGAGCGAGCGGTTTCCGCCCCGCATCTACCTACCGCTTTCCTGCAGAGCCTCCCGGCAAACGTCAGGCAAGCCCTTCCCCAAACCGTTCTCATGACAACCACTATTCAGCAGCGCCAAGGCGCTTCTGCGTGGAACCAGTTTTGCGACTGGGTCACCTCCACCAACAACCGCCTCTACGTGGGCTGGTTCGGTGTGCTGATGATCCCCTGCCTGCTGGCTGCCACCATCTGCTTCATCGTGGCCTTCATTGCCGCACCCCCTGTCGACATCGACGGCATCCGTGAGCCCGTAGCTGGCTCCCTGATGTACGGCAACAACATCATCTCCGGTGCTGTTGTCCCTTCCAGCAACGCCATCGGCCTGCACTTCTACCCCATCTGGGAAGCCGCCAGCCTCGATGAGTGGCTGTACAACGGTGGTCCTTTCCAGCTGGTGGTCTTCCACTTCCTGATCGGCATCTACGCCT
>NZ_JAGQCQ010000149.1:0-8628 GCF_024346275.1 Cyanobium sp. BA20m-p-22 | reverse complement strand
ATTGAAGGAGTAAAGAAGAAGGACGTATAAGAGGCAGCTGCGACATGGTCAAGTTGTTCAATTGCATTGTATAGCGCAGGAGTGTATGTTCCGTAAAGCCACCAATTCTGCTTTCGACTTTCTGCTACAGAGTAATCACCGCTAATTCTATCCCTTTCCGGCTTGACTCGTTCCTCGACGATCCTGAATGCTTCCTGGTACTGCTGCATTGCTTCATTCTTGGTCATATCTCTAAAATTGATCGCCATTCGATAGCCGCTCTGGGTTGGGCTGTTCGAGATTTCTTGGCCTCCTATATAGGGCTTTATGACTTCATTCAGCTTGGGTTCTCTCGCTATTAGCTCAAGGGCTTCAGCCATGCTCCCAGATTCGCCAGCAGGAATCTGATCGGAAAATAGGAAACCTTCTCCGTAAAGATTACACCCAACAAAACATGTGTCACTCATTGAGACGAGTGGAGATGGATTCATCTCGGTATTCACTGGCATGAGATGGCTGTTAATATTGCAAACTGTCTTCTTGTTCCACGTAGCATTCTGCACTGGCGCTCTGGATAGCGCCGTTAGACAAATGACTACGTTCGCAGCCCCAGGCCATTTGAGGCGACTTGTCGCCGAAAAGATTGTCCAACCATTCTGGATTAAATGACAAAGACCAGCTTTCCTAGAATCTCCCTCGCAAAGAGACGACTGTGCAATTAGGCTAAAGGCACCTTCTGTGTTAAGAAGCGTCTCTGCGGCCCTAAAAAAATGTACGACAATATCAACACCTTTGCCTTCCGTCTCTTTGTGCTTATTCCTCAGCCAGTCTGGATACCCCTTGCCTAGGTAGCCATATATCTTGGATCCACCAATAAAGGGAGGGTTTCCTATTATCGCATCAAAGCCCTCGCTTCCATCGCCAAGCACCTCGGGGAACTCCAGATCCCAGTGGAAGGGAGTGATCCCCTTTTCGCCTGCTGCCAAACGATCGCGGATCTCCTGAATCGAATCCTGTAGGCCCTCATCATTGAAGGCACCGCTGAGCCTCGCCAGATACACCTGCTGCTTATCGGCCCGCTCCTTCGGTTTGGTCTTGGCAAAGAACGCCGCCACCATCAGATCACCTGCCTGCCGCAGGCCTTCGGTTGCCTTGATCTGCTCGTCTAGCCGCAGCTTCTTGCTGTCGTAGTCGGCATCGCTGAGGCTGTCGAAGGCGAAGCTTTCCCTTCGATCAATTCCCATCTGCTCATAGATGCGGTTTTGAGCATCGAGGAATCCAAGCTGCACCTCACTCATCGCCGCTCGAATCTCCTTCACCGAGTAGCCCACCAGGGAATCACCGCACTTGAGCGCGTGATCTACAAAGGTGAATGGCAACTCTTTGCTCAAGGTCACCAGCCAGAGCGACAGCTTGGCCAGGTTCACCGCAAACGGGTTCTTGTCGACGCCATACAGGCAGCTCTGCGCGATCCGCCGGCGGGCAACGATGTCCTTGTCCCATTCTTCGCGGAAGTCATCGGGATAACCGTCCCGTTCCCATGCTTCCACCAACCACCCCGCCAGGAATCGGCAGACAGCCACCAGGAACGCTCCGGAGCCCATGGCCGGATCACACACCTTCAGCGCCAGGATCTGCTCTGCGGTGGGTTTGTGGTTGCACCGCTCCAGCCAGGGTCGGAACGCCTCAGCCACGATCGGTTCGGTGAGCGCGCGGGGGGTGTAGTGGCTGCCGCTGCGGCGCCGCTCGGCCGTGGGCTGCAGGATCAACGAACCGGCAGGCAGTGTGTTCGGCGTGTGGGTGGAGAGTTTCTTGTCGAGCGCCACACACAGCTCGGTGAGGGTGGTGGCGTCTTTCAGATCCTTCTTCACCTTGGCCGGCAGCTTGAGCGTCACTCCGGTCTGATCGTCGAGCCACTTCTCGCGCTTGCCGGGGCTCACCGCCAGCAGCTGCTCGGCGTCCACCACCACGGTGATCGTGATCTTCTGGCGGGAAGGCCGGTAGGTGATTCCCACGCTGGGGCCCTGGGCCTGCTCCACCGTGAAGCCCATGATCCCCTCGTACACCGAGCCGATCTGCTCCACATCCAGGGCCCGGTAGCTGAGCCGCTCGCCATCGAGCCAGATCAGCTTGCTCAGCACTTTCTCCACCACGTCGTCGCTGAGGGCGGGCAGGTTGATGAGGATGCCTTCGTCGTAGAAGCTGCCGGTGTCGCGACCCTCCAGGAACGGGTAGGCATCGGGGTCGAACAATTTGCCGTGGCGGGCTGGCAGGTAGCTCGGGTCCGCCCCGCCGCCGTCGTACACCAACCGGAACAAACTCAGCAGCGAGGCCCAGGCGCCGCGCCGGTCGGCCATGGCGCTCTGGTGCTCAAAGCGCTCCTGGCGCAGCCGGTCGGCCAAGGAGCTGACGCTGTAGTGCTGCCCGTAGAGCGAATCTCTGGGCATCAACTCTTCGTCTTCCGCATACAGCAGGAACACCAGCCGCAGCAGCACCGTGATCAGGCCGCCGTAGAGCTGCTTCTGGCCCTCCTCTGTTGTTGGCAACGCGCCCAACACACTGCGGCCGTTGTCCTGGGCAATGCGCTCGGCCGCATCGAAGCCCAGCAACAACTCCCAGAGGGCTTCGAGCACCTGTTCGGCAAGGCGTGTGCTCACCTCGTTCTGGTTCTTGCGGCTTGCCGCCAGCAGGGCCGGTAGACGTTGCTCCGGGTTGCCGCCGAACAGCCGGTCCACCCCCAGCAGCAGCTCGAGGGCACCGAGCATCGGCCGGCCCGCCACCTCAGCCATTGGTTCCAGTGGCATGGTGATGTGGCCGCTCGATTCACCGCGCGGCGCATGCACCAGCCGCAGCTGCGTGCCGTTGAACAACAGGCCGATCGGATGCTCGGTTTCCTTCAGCAACCGCTCAAAGCGCTGCTGCGGTGTGGCATCCCAGCCGTTGCCAGTGGGGTTCCAAGCGGCATCGAGATCACGGTCCCACTGGGGTGTGAGGGTGCCGCTGGCGTTTCGCCATTGGCTTAGATCGAGCACCAGGGCCTGCAGGCCCTCACCCTCCAGCTTCAGTACGCCATGGGTGGGGCGCAGGGTTTCGCCGTATTCGCTGAGCACCACCTCGGGCACCGTCTCCAGCGCGCTGGCCTCCACCAGATCGGAGTCGCCCCAATCGAGCAACTCGGTGGCTAGCTGCCGGAAGCTGGAGACCACCTTCACGGGTTGGTCGTTCACCCCCTCGGCCTCGTCCAGCAGCCCGGTGAGCTCCAGCTGAAGGGCCGAAAGACGAGCGGTTCGCTGTTCTGGAACCAACTCCAGCTTGGTGAGCACCGCCGGGGCCACCACCAGGCCCACGGGCTGCACCAGGCCGAGCCATTGCTCGTGGATCGCTTTGGTGGGGATGCCGTAGTAGGCCATTAGCGCACCTCCTGGAGGCTGGCGGACCCAGCAAGGTCTTCTGTCTCAGGACCCCAGCGGGCCTTGCGGGCCACGAGAGGGAGTGAGGAGGACTGTGGCGGGGGCAGGATTGCATGCTCAACCCATCTAGGATTGGGCTTGGCAAAGACAAGTTTCGCCATGACCTCCATCAGCCCGTCACTGAAACACCAGCTGGAACGCCTTTGCCCTGACCAGCGCAGCCAGGTGGGCGCTCTGTTGGCAGCCATGCAGGATTCCGCCTCGCGAGGAGCATCTGCCCCGCGGCAGCCAGGCGGCCTGTTTGGCAAGATGCACACCCACGCCGATTTCGATGCTCCCTTGGCTGAGGAGTTTCTGATTCCTTGAGCGGCGCCGGGTTTCTTCTTGATACCAGTGTGCTGATCTGGTGGTTGGCAGAACCATCGCGCCTTTCCACCAGTGCCCTCAGCAGCATTGCTGACCCTGAGAATCAGATCTACTGCAGTGTGGTCAACCTCTGGGAGATTCAGATCAAGGTGAAGCTGGGCAAGCTGGATCTTGATCTGCATCTGCCGGAGATTCATAGCTGGGTTGTTGATCAGGAAGGTTGGTTGCTGTTGCCAGTCCACTGGCCTCACATCAGGCGACTGGATCAATTGCCGGTGCCGCATAAAGACCCGTTTGATCGCCTGCTGATTGCCCAGGCTGTTGAGGAGAACCTGACCTTGGTGAGCGTTGATCCCTTGATGCGTAATTACCCCGTAGCTGTGCTGGGTTGACTTGAATCCCCTGTCCATCAGCGCACCCCCTGCGGCCAGAGGTAGATAGCCCCGGCCGGCTCCACCCGGTGGGTCTGCAGCGCGAAGGTGCGGCGGATGCGTTCCGGTTCGCGCTCCAGATCAATGTCGATGGTTTGCAAGCGCTCCTCCCAGTACTTGCGGTTGTCCTGCAGCTGGCGGCGTTCCTCCTTGATCCCGCCCAGATCGAGCAGCAGCTGATCGAGGTTTTCGTTGGTGCGGCTGCGGGTGCTGAGGATCCGTTTGCGTTGCTCCTCCAGCACCCGCACAAAGCGGGCCACTTCATCGTCGGACCGTTTGGCCAGCTTCTGGGCCGCGTCCTGACGGCGCTCGTCGACCACCCGATCGAGGGCGTCTCTGAGCTGGCCCACATCCGCCGCCAGATGCTGCTGCAACGCCATCGCTGCCGCTTCTGGTGCTTCGAGCTGCAACTGGAGGGATTCTTTCAAGTCCTTCATCACCCGATCGCTCTTCTCCACGCTGAGCTTGCGCAGGCGCCGGTTTGGATCCGCTGGATCCCACTCGGCCACCACGGAGAGCACCTCATCGTGCAGCCGCGAGGCACCGTGGCCGTAGAGGCTAAGCCGCGCCAGCACGACCAGCTTGGCCGTGTCATCGGTCGTGCCCAACACGGCGGCGCGGCTGAGGGCATCGCTTTGGAAACCACGCATCAGGAAGCGGTTGAGCAGCCGCATCACCAGCGGGTGCTCTAGATGCAGGTGCACCCGATCGGCGTTCACCTCCTGGGGGTCCTGGAACACCACCGGCTGCAGTTGCGTCTCCTTGCGCCACTGCCACAACTTCTGGCCGGGTTGGCGTGGAGGCCGCAGGGCATCAAGCACATCCCCCCAGGCGGCTTCTCCGCCCGGCAGCTCGGCAGCACTGGGGAAATCCCAAATGGCCCGATCGGGATCCTGCTCGGCCTGGCTGGCATCCCGCGGTATTAGCGCTAAGCGGTTGTTGCCTTGCCGCTCTCCGGTGAGTTGCAGGCTGGTGTTGAGGGCATTGCGAAACTGGGCGCGGCTGAAGTTCAACCACTTGGTGGAGCGCTCCAGTGCGCGCTCTAGCTTGCCCACCTGTTTTTCGAGCTCTTCTTTGCGCTCACGGCTCCCTTCCAATTCCTCATCTAGCAGGGCCCGGGTGATGCGCAGGTCTTCCTCCTGATCCAAGCCCTTGATGTCTGCGATCGTGCGCGCCAACGACGTGGGGTTGATGCCCTTGGCCAGCAGATCATTGAGCTTGCGGATCACCACCGGCGGCAGGCAACCCAGTTCCTGGCGGATCTGATCTGTCTTGCGCACCACGGTGTCGAGCACCACGTCTTCCGGGCGTTGGGGCAGCACGAAATAGTGGCAGTACACCTGCGGCGCACGCTGCAGGGTGCGATCAATCCGACCATTGCGCTGCTCCATCCGGCCCGGGTTCCAAGGGACATCGAAGTGCACCAACCGCCTGCAGTGGTTCTGCAGGTTCACGCCCTCGCGGGCCGCGTCGGTGGCGATCAAAATCCGTAGTGGATCGACGTTGGGTGGGCTGTTGAAGCTGCGCTTAATCGCCTCACGCCGCTCATCGCCGATGCCACCATGGAATGTGGCAATCCGGTCCTCGGCACAATCGCTACCGGCGATCAGCTCGCGCACGCGGCGCTCCAGCCAGTCCTTGGTGTCGGCGTATTCGGTAAAGATCAGCAGGCGCTCGCCAGCCCATTCAGCGCCTTGCTGCCCAAGACGCGGACAAAGGTGTTGGCGGATCAACTGCTCGAGGCGCTGCACGCGGCTGTCGGCCTCGTAGCGGGCTGCTTCGGCGATCGTCTGCATCTGACTCAGTAGCTGCTTCTCCTCTTCGCTGGACACCAGAGCCGAGCCCACGGCTGCCTCGTGCTGGGCATCGGCCTCCTCCAGAAGGTCCTCCTCGTTGCCTTCGGCGCGATCGTCGTCGCCATCGATGGAACCCTGCAGTAGATCGAGGGCCTCCAGCCGCACCGGGCGCTGTTTGTCGGCCTTGGCGGCTCGTTTCTCCAGGGTGTTTCTATGCACCCTCAACGTGCGATCAAAAGCCGCGATCGAACTCAACAGCCGCTTCTGCAGGTTAGATATCACCAGGTTTTCTGCTGCACGCTCCCGCTTACCGGCGCTCGCTAGGCGCTGGTTGCGCATCTCCCTGTAGCGGCTGAGCAGCTCGGCCAGTTTGATCTCCGGGGTATTCGCCGGTAGTCCATCGATCACCTCCGGCACCACCAATCGCTCAGGCAGCTCCACATTTATCTGGCGCAGGTCTTCCTTGAGCCGCCGCACCATCACGTCCTGAAGGTCTTGCTTGCGCACGGCCACGCCGCGGCAGAAGCGGGTGGGATCGAGGATCTCCAGCAGGGCGGAGAAGCTGTTGCTGTGGCCGTTGTGGGGAGTAGCCGAGAGAAACAGCCTGTGCTCGAACCTTCCGGCCAGATCGCGCATCGCGCGGGTGAGCTTGGAGTCGATCGCAAATTTCGAGCCGCTCGCCGGCGCCGCGTTATGGGCCTCATCGAGGATCAGCAGCGCCTGCTTGCCCTCATCGCCGAGCCAGTCGCGCAGAGGCCCTGCATAGGCCTCGTCGCGCACAAGCGCTTGGCTAATGATGAACCGGGTGTGGGTCGCCCAAGGGTTGATGCCCCAGCCCCGCTGCCGGCGCATCTCGGTGATGTACTGCCGGTCGAGCACGGCAAAACTCAGCCCGAAGCGGCTCTCCATCTCCCCTTTCCACTGCAGCACCACCGACGGCGGCGCCACCACCACCACACGGTGCACCTTCTGGCGCAACAGCAGCTCGCGCATGATCAGCCCGGCCTCAATCGTCTTGCCCAGGCCCACGTCGTCGGCGATGAACAAGCTCACCCTCGGCATGAGCAGGGCCTTGCGCAACGGCTCCAGCTGGTAAGGCTTCACATCGATGCCAGCTCGCAAGGGCGACTGGAATAGGCCGGGGTCGGTACTGGTGACGCAGTTCCAGCGCAGGGTATTCAGGTAGCTGCCGAACACCTGCGGGTCGTCAAAGCCCCGTTGGCCCACCGTGTCCCAGGTGGTCTCGCCCAGCACCAGGGCATCCACTTCACGCTGCCAGAACACCTCAAGCCGTTGACCATTGGCGTCGTCGTCGAGGCAGGCCATCCTCACCACCGTGTCGCCATCCGCGTGCTCGGCGGGCTCCACCTCCTCCACCAGCCAGCGGTGGCTGCGGCACTGCACGACGCAGCCGGAGGTGGGTTTGGAGGCCACAGTGAAAGACTCTTGCTTCATCACGCCACGGTCTCCTGGATTGAGCCTATTGCCCAAAGCTGCATCACACGGTGCGCTGGGAGCGGATAGGGGCTCTGGGTCTTGGGTAGGCCCCTCAGAACTAGGTGTTCTGTCTTTTGCTTCAATTCCTGATCCGGCATGAAGGATCGACATGGAATCCTGCAGCTGATCATTGAAAAGGTCAGGATCCGCTGTGCCCACTTCTCCTTCGACTGAAATGCTCGGTCTAGGTGCCGCATCGGTGGGTTGGCTTGCTGTGTAGGCATCAGATAGGAGTTCTTGGCACGATTGCGAAGTGAGATCATCTGGATCTGATTCCTGTGGTGGTGGTTGTGCCATGGGCCGATCAGCCGCCCTTGGTGGCCACGGTCTTGTATAGGGGAGCGCGACAAGTTCTGGTTCTGGCTCTGGGTCAGGCTCTGGCAGGTCATTTGCATCCGTGGGGTCACGCGGACTGGTCCCGTCACGAGGACGTGCGTTGATCAAGTTTCTGACTGGCAGCCCTTGGGTGCGGTCACACGGGATCACCACCGACTTACGTAGCCGTTTGAGTTGAGCCACCAGTTTCTTGATCTCGCCCTCAGAATTGTCAAACCAGTCTGTTGACCAGACCTTGTAGACATTCCACCCAAGGGCCTCCAGGACTGACTGACGGTATTTATCTCGATCGCGCGCAGCTCTCGCTGAGTTGTAGTTGCTACCATCTCCCTCGAGGGCCAAAAGGTAGTGATCAGGTGCGTCTGGGTGTCGGACTGCTAGATCAATGAAGTAGTTGGAAAATCCAACGCCACAATCGGCTGTAAAGCCATTACTGCTTAGCAGGCTAAAAACAAGCTTCTCGAAGGGAGTGGTGGGCTCACGTACCGTTGCCGATTCAGAATCAACGCTTCCCTTTTCCACATATCGGAGATAATCGCGGAATGCCAGGAGACCCGGGCCGGCTGTGGCGGGCAGACGCAACTGGTTGGATTTTAGGGAAGTCACCAACTCAATGGCATGCTTTGCCCGTGTGAACAGAACATTCAGTCGTCGATGGCCACTGGCACGGTTCAGCAGGCCGAAGCGCAAGGGAATCGCCCCCCCCGGCTCGCTGGGGCCGTAGGTTGTCGAGATCACGATGGTATCTCTCTCGTCACCCTGAACCTTCTCAAGTGGCTTAACGAAAAGACTTTCACTGTTGTCATGCAGGTC
>NZ_JAGQCQ010000148.1:0-8728 GCF_024346275.1 Cyanobium sp. BA20m-p-22 | reverse complement strand
GCAAAAGCGCAGGAGTTGGGCTCCCATGCTCACGCCGGCCAAGTGCTGTTGGCCAGAATATTTTACATTGACGTCAAGTCTCCACATATTTAAACATGCGAGCGACGATGAATGGGTCTAAAGTGTTGGAAGTGAAGGCAAAATCCTGCAATGTCTGTTAAACGCAAGTTTGGCCTACTTGGCGCCCTCTTGATCTGCAGCACGGCCCTGGTCGTTCCCGTGCAGGCCGAAACCGTAGCCAGAGCCAATGGCCGATGCCAGCTCAAAGAAAATAGTTATGCAGCCTATAACGGCTACTGCACGGTGAAACAAAAGCAAAATGGAGGAACCACCATTTTTGTTGTCGATCTGGAGAATGGAAATCGGTTCCGGTTCTCAGGGCCAAGCCGGCAACAACTGCATGTAGAAACCCCTTCAGGGATTGAGCAGAATGTGCTGTATGAAGACCAGGGCAACATGGGTCGCTTCACCTGGAACGATGGCCGCTTGACCCATCAACTGGCGGTGAAAACAGACACGGTCACCAACCCAAATGCCCAGTTTGAGGATCACCACAGCAGCTCCACCGGAGCCACAGTGGCCGGAGCTGCCGTCGGTGCCTTGATCGGAGCCCTGCTGTCTGGCGGCAAGCACAGCAACGGACCCACAGGGGCCGAGGGTCAGCCCGTGCCGGAGCTTCAAAATCTGGTCGGAGGTGATCCCGGCTATGTCGAGAGCCGTCTGACCTCGTCTGGATACACCTACATCCAATCCAGCCCAAGGGAAAACGGCATGGACTCCTTCTGGAAGCGCGGGGACAGCTGCGTGGACGTGCGCAACATTCTGAATCGCTACCAGTCCTTCACCTACGCCAATCCGTCCCGTTGCCGCTGAGGTGAACACGGGGCGTAGTGCAGTTAAACGGGCACAACGTGCCGATTGACAGTTCCTGGCTAAGGCCGCGGCCCATCCAGCCTGGCCGTGAGCGCCGCCAGCAGGTCGGCGAGCGTCACCACCAGCCGGTAGCTGATCGCAATCGCCAGTAGCGGCGCCTCGGGAATGGCAAAGCCGAGGCGTAGCAGCAGCGCAGCTTCGAATACTCCCAGGCCACCGGGGGCACCGGGCACCACCAGGCCGGCGGTCCAGGCCAGGGCAAAGCCCGCCAGCCAGCCGCCCCAGCTGAGGCTGTAGGAAAGATCAAAGGACTGCACGCAGCAGGCGAAGCCGCCAAAGCGCAGCAGCACAAACAGGAGCTGGCCCAGCAGCGGCGGCCACGGATAGCCACGGATCGGCGGGGCAGCGGCCGCCTCGACCTCCAGCCCCAGCTCCGAGGCCTTGCGGCGCTCCAGCCGGCCCAGCAGGGGGTTGAGCCAGCGGGGCCAGAGCAAGGCCAAAGGCAGCACGCCGAGCAGGGCCAGGCCGTTCTGCCAGCCACCGGCGGCCACCAGGGCCAGGGCCGCCACGGCCGCCAGCAGGGGATCGAGCAGCACCGCCGCCAGGGCCAGGCCAGCGGAGGCCGGCACGGCCAGAGGGGCCTCTCCACCTCGCAGCAGCTGCACCCGGCTGGTGAGATGCCAGATGCCCCCAGGCAGGAACTTGCGCAGGTTGGTTTCGAGATAGGCACGCACCAGCTCGCTCCAGCGGGGGCGCAGGCCCAGCCAACGCAGAATCACGGCCAAGGAAAAGCCGTTGGCTACCAGGCTCAGCAGGCTGACGCCTACCCCCAGCAGCAGCCACAGCCAACCCTGGCCATCCAAGCTGAGCTGGAGCAGCTGGCGGCCATGGCCCACCAGGGCGGCCAGCAGGAAACCGAAGCTCAGCAGGCTGATCCACAGCTTCAGGCCACCGGGCAGGCCCATCCCCCCAGCCCGGATGCGCTGGAGCAGGGCTTGGATCGCGGGCGGCATGCTCAAGGCTGGGAGGGTCACTGCTGGGAGGCTCACGGCTGGGAGGGGGGCAACTCGGCGTCCAACTGGGCCCGCTGCACAACGGCCCGCACCTGATCGATCCCCAGTTTGTGCTGGCGCGCCAGGGCGACCAGGTCGTCGTGTTCCGCTTTGCTGCGCCAGCGGCCATCGGCCAGCTGGGCCTGCTTGAGCCGCACCGGCCCCAGGGGCGTGGCCAGCTCCAGGCTGCGGCGGGGCAGCAGCCAACGGTTCTGGGGCTGCTCCCGCAGTCCCAGGGTGGTGCTGTGCCGCCACCACACCGCACGCAACGCCCCAGCCTGCTCCGGAGGCAGCAGGGCAGTGAGCAGCTGGCCAGGGCGTCCTTTCTTCATGGCGATTGGCTGGCTGAACACCTCCCAGGCCCCCGCCCGCCGCAGCTCCTCGCTCAAGAAGGCCAGATCCTCGGCCGTGGCGTCGTCGATCTGGGCCTGCTGCACCAGCAAGGTCTGCTGGGCTGCGGACTCGCCAGCATGCGCCTGGGCCAGGGTGAGCCGCAGCAGGTTGGGGCGATCCAGGCTGCGGGAACCCAGGCCCACCCCTACCTGGCAGGGCACATGGGTGGGGTGGAGAGCGAAGCGGCTCGCCCAGCAGGCCACCAGCGCCAATCCCGTAGGGGTGGTGAGTTCCCCGGCGGGGAATCCCTGCGCCGTGGCCAGGGGGATCGCCCGCAGACGCGCCAGCTCCAGCACCGCTGGCGCCGGCAGGGGCAGGCTGCCGTGGGCCGTTGCCACCACGCCATGGCCCGCCGGCGGCGGCGTGCAGACCAGCTCCTCGACGCCGAAGTGGAGCAGGCCCGCACACACCCCCACCACGTCCACCAGGGCATCGAGGGCGCCCACCTCGTGGAAGTGCACCTGCTCAGGGCTATGGCCGTGGACTGCGGCCTCCGCCTGGGCCAGCAGGCCAAACACCTCCAGCACCCGCTGCTTCAGCGGCTCGGGCCAGGGGACTTCCTGCAGCTGGCGGCGCAGCTCCCCCCAGCGGCGATGGGCCGGCTGGGGCTCCAGGCTGGTGACAGCCAGATGCAGGCCGCGCAGGCCGCCGCTGCGGCGCTCCTCCAGCTCCAGTCGGTAGGCCCCGGCCAAACCGAGGGCCGCCAGCGGGGCATGGATCTCCGCCTCAGGCAGGCCGAGATCAAACAGGGCAGCCAGCAGCATGTTGCCTGCCAGGCCCGTAGCTGCATCGAGCAGGGCCAGCACCTTCAGGCCCCAACAGCCTGGGGGCGGCCCAGGCGGGGGGCTGCTGCCAGCAGGGTTTCGGCCTGGGCCTGGAGCTCATCCTGGCAGCTGCGCAGGTGCTGCTCCACCTCGCGCCGCGCCCGGCGCTGCTCCCGCTGGGCGGTGTCCACATCGTGGCCGGAGAGGCCCCAGAGCCGGCCCAGCAGGGCCCGATCGTCGCTGCCGCCGACGCTCTGGCCATAGATCAGCTGTTCGGCCACCATGCCCGCCTGCAGCACCCGACTCCAGCGGCGCAGCTCTTCTGGGGGCAACTTGGCGTGGGCCGGGGGCTCCAGCTCGGTGCTGCCACTGGTGTTCAGCCCCGCCCTCAGGCAAGCAAGGGAACCCACCAGCACCTGGCGCACCGCCATCGCCTCCTGCCGTGCCACCAGCACGTGACCAGCTTCGTGAATGGCAATCCTGCGCAACCGCAGCTGGCCGCCTGGCAGGGCCTCGGCCAGCACATGGCCGCCACGCCCACCGAAACGGGCCGCATCGAGGGTGAGGCTGCCCAGTCCCAGGGCCACCACCAGGGTGATCCACCAGGGCGAGAGACCCAGGGCCGGCCCCAGAATCGCCGCCAGACTCACCAGGGCAACTGCCAGGCCAGCCGCCAGCGGTTGGCTCATGATCGCCGCCCCCGGCCGCCCACCTAGGTAGCCGGCCGACTGACGGCACTGCCCAGGTGCCCACCCTTTTGAGCGGAAGCAGTTTGAGCAGAAGCAGCCGGGCGTCCCTTGCCTGCCTTGGCTGCCTTGCCTCCCTTGGCGGAGGCTCCATCCCGACGGCCCTTGCCACCCCGGGTGCCGCGTTGGGCAACCGGACCAATCACCTCGAAGCTTTCCAGCTGCAGGAACTGGTCCGTGCGGCGCAGGTTGAGGGCGACGAAGTGGCGCAGGTGCTCGAGGGGCACCTCACCCTTGAGTTGCAATTTGAAGGGCACCGGGCGGCTGCCATCGGGGCGGGGCATCACACGCACCTTCACCACCAGGTCGCCGGTTTCGGGGCGGGTGTAGATCAGCTCACCTCGCACCGAGAAATAGTCGTCCCCCTCTGGCAGGGCATCGGTTGAGGAACCAGCTTCCTGGTCTGGAGCGAGGGTGCTTGGCTCCCACACACCCACCATCTGCAGATGCAAACCCCCGTCCTCCCGGGAGCGGGGATAGACCACCCAGAGGTGGGGCTCCTCCAGGTTGAGGTGACGCCGCATCAGAGTGAGCAGGCGGCCCAGAACCACCGCCTCGAGCTCGGCGCCCTCTGCAGTGCGGATGATCCCCCGGGTGAGCTGCTCCGCGTCTGTGGGCACATAGACACCTCGCACTACGCCTATGGCCCGGTACTGGGTGGGCTCGGTGACCGGAGCGATGGGATGTTCACGCATGGGTGGAGTTTAGGTGGCCCCGGTTAAGGCGGTAGGTGCAAACAGGGCGGGGCAGACTGGCTGGCAATACCAACCCCTGCGCCCATGCCGCCCGCTGCCAACCGCTCCGGGATCTGGAAGGGAATCGCCGCGGCCGCCTTGGGGCTGACTTGCATAGCTGGCGGCTGGTGGCTGGGCCAGCTGCAGAACGGCGCGGACAACACGGATCAAGCGCGGCTCTCCCTGGAGCGGCAGGCCTCCGCTCTGCAACAGCAGCTCAACCTGGGCCAAGCCAGCCCGGCCGACCAGCAGCGGCTACTGGAGCTGCTGGTCGGCCTGGATCGCAAGCCTGAGGCCACGGTTTTGCTTGAACGGCTGGCCGATCAGCAACCCCAAAAGTGGCCCCTGAGGCTGCTGCTGGCCGAACTGCGGCGCGACCAACAGGATCGCAGCGGCGCCGAAAGAGAGCTGCGCCAGTTGCTCAACCTGCGCCCGGACCAGATCGAGGGCCTGCAGCTGCTGGCCCTGCTCCAACTTGAAACCGGCCGCAGCGCCCAGGCCCAGAAGCAGCTCGAAGCAGCCCTGAGCCGGGCCAGCAAGCCCCAGCTCAAACCCCAGGCCCTGGCCATCGGCCTCCTGCTGGCCAACGTGCTGCAGAAAAGTGGTCGGCCCGCCCAGGCGGATTCAGTACTGCTGAAGCTCGCCGCCGACTTCCCGACGGATCAGCGGCCCCTGCTGGCCCGCGCCCTGCTGCAACAGGAAGGGGGCAACCCCAAAGGGGCCCAACAATCCCTGGCCCAGGCGCGCAGCCGCAGGCCAGGGCCCAGCGATCCTCGCCTGGATCAGGTGGCCGCAGAGTGGGGGCTGGCCCCTCTCAGGGGGACTTCACCGTCGCAGCCGGGGAAGCAGATTGGGAATTGAAATCCTTGAGCGCCGCATCAACAGCGTCACCCGGCTGGGTGGCGTCGTCGAGGGAGTTGGCCTTGCGCAACTTATTCATCAATTCGATCGGATTGGCCGAGTCCATTAGCGATCCGCTCCGGGTGGGTCCGGTTCCGTAATCGAGCTCCCTTTCCTGCTGGGGGCTGCTGATCGTCTGGCCGTAGCCCTTCTGCTGGGCCCTGGCCGGCGCTCCCCCCGCCGCCATCCCGGCAAGCAGGACAGCACCGCTGAGGGCCATCAAGATTCTGGGGCTGGCCAGGGCAATTGCAGGCATGGTGATTTCGGTCCAGCTTGCGCAGATACTCAGCCTAGTTGCTTCCTCCACAGGCCATGCGGATCGCCACCTGGAACGTCAACTCCGTGCGCACCCGCCTCGACCAGGTGCTGGCCTGGCTGCAGCAGGAACGGCCCGAGGTGCTCTGCCTGCAGGAAACCAAGGTGACCGATGAGCTGTTTCCCCTGGAGGCCTTCGAGGGCCTGGGCTACGCCATGGCGATCAGCGGCCAGAAGGCCTACAACGGCGTCGCCATCCTCAGCCGCCTGCCCCTCGAAGACGTGCAGATCGGCTTTGACGCCCTGCTGCCCCACGACCCGGAATCGCCTGGCCTGAGTGAGCAGAAACGGGTGATCAGTGCCCTCATTGACGGCATCCGGGTGCTGAACCTCTACGTGCCCAACGGCAGTTCCCTCAAGAGCGAGAAGTACCCCTACAAACTTGAGTGGCTGGCCTGCCTGGGCCGCTACCTGGAAATTCAGGCCCAGCAGGGCGATCCCCTTTGCATGGTGGGCGACTTCAACATCGGTCTGGAAAGCCGCGACCTCCCCGATCCCGAGCGCCTCACTGGCGGCATCATGGCCAGCCCGGCCGAGCGCGAAGCCCTCAAGGCCGCCCTGGGCGAACGGCTCAGCGATGTGTTCAGGGTGTTCGAGCCCGCCAGTGGCCACTGGAGCTGGTGGGACTACCGCAGCGGGGCATGGGACAGGGATCGGGGCTGGCGCATCGACCACATCTACCTCTGCCAAGAGCTGCTCGACTGCGCCACCGGCTGCGTGATCCACAAGGCCACCCGGGGCAACGAGCAACCCAGCGACCATGCGCCGGTGGTGGTGAACCTGGTGTGGCCTCCAGCCCAGGACGAGAACGGGCCCGAAGAGGACTTCTGAAAATGGTGTTTGTTGCGAGCTAAAACACCACCGCACCGTCAGGCAGGGGCTTGCCCTGCTGCCGGAGGACGGTTTGGCGCCGCGCCGATTCGCCGCAACTGCTGGGCGTGGGGAAGATCTTGCCGGGATTGGCCAGGCCGCAGGGATCAAAGGCCTTGCGCACCAGCTGCATCGTGGCCAGGTCGTCGGGGCCGTACATCCAGTCGAGGTAACAGCGCTTGTCGGAACCGACGCCGTGCTCGCCGGTGATGCTGCCGCCCACATCCACGCACAGCCTCAATATGGCCGCGCCCAGGGCCTGTACCCGCTCCTGCACGCCCGGCTCCCTGGCGGAATAGAGGATCAGGGGATGGAGATTGCCGTCACCGGCATGGAACACGTTGGCCACCGGCATGCCGTGGCTGGCGCTGAGCTCTTCGATCGCAGCCAGCACCCGGGGCAGGCTGCTGCGCGGCACCACCCCATCCTGCAGGTAGTAGTTGGGGAAGCGGCGACCAAGGGCGGAAATGGCCGACTTGCGGCCCTTCCAGAGCAGGTTTCGTTCCTGTTCATCGGTGGCCTGCCGCATCGTGCGCGCCCCCGCTTGCTGGCAGAGAGCACTGACGAGCTCCACCGAGGCGGACACCTCCCGCTCCTGGCCATCCAGCTCGATCAGCAGCAGCGCCGCCGCATCGCGGGGGTATTCATCCACCCCGAAATAGTCATCCACCGCCTCGATTGTGAGGCGATCCATCATCTCCATGCCGGAGGGCAGCACCCCGGCCGCTGTGACCAGCCGTACCGCCTCCCCTGCCGCCTCCATCGAGCTGAAATCAGCCAGCAACACCGCCACGCTCTGGGGCGCCCGCAACAGCCGCAGGGTGATCGCCGTGGCGATGCCGAGGGTGCCCTCACTGCCGATGAAGGCGCCGCGCAGGTCGAGCTCGGCGGTTTCCTCGAGCTCACTGCCGAGCGTGGTCACCGTGCCGTCGGGCAGCACCACCTCCATGCCAAGCACATGGTTACTGGTGACGCCGTACTTGAGGCAGTGCACCCCGCCGGAGTTTTCAGCCACGTTGCCGCCGATGCTGCAGGCCACCTGGCTGGAGGGGTCTGGGGCGTAATAGAAACCATCACCAGCCACCGCCCGGGTCACCCAGCTGTTGATCACGCCGGGCTGCACGGTGATGCGGCGATTCTCCAGATCCACCGCCAGCACCTGGCGCATGCGGCTGGTGACGATCACCAGGGCATCGGTTTCGGCCACCGCTCCGCCGGAGAGCCCCGTGCCGCTGCCCCGGGCCACAAACGGCACCTCCAGCTCGTGGCACAAGCGCACCACGGCGGCCACCTGCTCCGTGCTCTCAGGCAACACCACCAAACGGGGCTGGTGGCGTTTCAGGGTGAGCCCATCGCAGTCGTAGGCCAACAACTCCTGGCGGGCCGACACCACGGCAGGGGCTGGCAACAACCGCCGCAGTTGCCGCTCCAACTCTGGCCAGTTGACGCCCAAAGCACCCGTGGCATTCCCGCTGAACTTACCGGAATCGACAGGGTCCGGTTTTGAGTCAGGATGGAAGACGGTTTTCTACCTCTGCGGATTCCGCTTTGACCTCGGCTGCCACCTCCGCTCCGGCTTCGGGTTCTGCCCTGAACACCACCCGTTCCCAGGAGATCTTCCACGCCGCCCAAACCCTGATGCCCGGTGGCGTCAGCTCCCCGGTGCGGGCGTTCAAGTCGGTCGGCGGCCAGCCGATCGTGTTCGACCGGGTCAAGGGCGCCTACGCCTGGGACGTGGACGGCAACCGCTACATCGATTACATCGGCAGCTGGGGGCCCGCCATCTGCGGCCATGCCCACCCCGAAGTGATCGCCGCCCTGCACGAGGCCGTTGACAAGGGCACCAGCTTCGGTGCCCCCTGTGCCCTCGAAAACACCCTCGCCGAGATGGTGATCGAAGCGGTGCCATCCATTGAGATGGTGCGCTTCGTCAATTCGGGCACCGAGGCCTGCATGTCTGTGCTGCGCCTGATGCGGGCCTTCACCGGCCGCGAAAAGATCATCAAGTTTGAAGGCTGCTACCACGGCCACGCCGACATGTTTCTGGTGAAGGCTGGCTCCGGGGTGGCCACCCTGGGGCT
>NZ_JAGQCQ010000147.1:0-8756 GCF_024346275.1 Cyanobium sp. BA20m-p-22 | reverse complement strand
AGACCGCCGAGCTGATCGAGGAACTGGGCAAAGCCTTCAACCCCCAGCAGGTGGAGGAGCACGAAACCCTGGCGGGCTGCCGCGGTGGGCTGCGCGAGAGCGGTCTGCGGCTCCATTCGATCCGCCTGCCGGGCCTGGTGGCCCACCAGGAGGTGCTGTTTGGTGCGCCCGGGGAGACCTACACCCTGCGCCACGACACGATCGAGCGCTCCGCCTACATGCCGGGGGTGCTGCTCACCGTGCGCAAGGTGCGCCAGCTGGGTGGGCTTGTGTACGGCCTGGAGCGGCTGATCTGATGCTGCTTCCCCTGCGCCCCGGCGAGCTCCCTCGGCTGATTCCGGCGGTGGCCACCGGCCCCCAGTTCAATGCCTGCACCGGCAATCCCCGCAAGGTGCTGCAGCGGGTGCTGATCACGGTGATCGGTGCGGTGATAACGCTGTTAATCAGCCAGACCCTGCTCTTCTCCAGCCAGTTCGGCCCAGTGTTTCTGGTGGTGGGAGTGGTGTTTGCCCTCTACCTGCTCTGGGGCCCGATCCTGGAGGCCGGCCAGAAGAACGCCACCCTGCGCCGCTACCCGGCAGCCGCCCTGTTTGAAGGGGAAATAGCTGATCTATATACCCGCGAGATCGTTGAGGACCGGCGCGAACAGGCCAACAACAGCGGTCGCTTGGAGCTGGTGGAAAACCGCCGCACCTGGCTCACCCTCGAGCTGGAGGACGAGCAGGGCTATCTCGGCAAGGTGCGCTTTCCCTTTGACAAGAAAAAGCACCAGAAGATCCGCGCCGGCATGGTGGTGCGGGTGCTGGTGCTCAGTGAGCGCAAGGATTTCTCCCAGGTGGGGGCGATCAGCGATGCCTGGCTGCCCCAGTTGAAGCTGTGGGTGGGGGAATACCCCTTCCTGTTGCGCCCGGCCTTTGAGGAGCTCTGCCTCAAAAGATTTCGCTGAGGGTTCTCGCAGAGAGGTTCGTTGAGCGCTTTGGCCACCGATCTGCCCAAGCTCTGCAATATTGCGTTACAATTCCGTCAACAACCCCACATGAGAGTCCCGATGACCCAGGCCACCCCCGCAGCACCCACCCCCGCAGTCGCCGCAGCCACCATCCGGGGCGCCACCGTCACCACCGAAGATGGGGGCCGTCTCAATGCCTTCGCCACCGAGCCCCGCATGGAAGTGGTCTCCACCGAAAGCGGCTGGGGCTTCCACGAGCGGGCTGAAAAGCTCAACGGCCGCATGGCCATGCTCGGCTTCGTTGCACTGCTGATCACCGAATTTGCCCTGGGCGGCGAATCCTTCACCCGCGGCCTGCTTGGCATCGGCTGAACCCAACTGAAATCTCTGCCCAGTTCCAACTTGAGCCGCAGTAATTGAGCTGCGGCTTTTTTGTGCTCCCACCCGGGCTGATCAGCCTGTCGCCATGGTCCATCCCAATCCGGTTTTCCGGGCCCAGGTGCTGGGGGCCGGTCCCACCGGCGCCCTGGCGGCCCTGGCCCTGGCCCAGGCCGGCTGGCAGGTGCGCATCTGTGATCCCCTGCCGGCCTCGGCCCTGGTGGAGCGCAACCGCGCCTATGCCTTCAGCCACTCCAGCCAGCGATTGCTCTGCCAGCTGGGGCTGTGGAGCTCTCTGGAGCAGGTCATGGTTCCTTTCAGCCGCCTGGAGCTGGTCGACCTGGCTGTAGAGCGCCAGGTGGGCTTCACGCTGGCTGATCTTGGCCCGGGCCCGGCAAACGCCCTCCCCTCAGCCACTCTTTCATCCACTCCCTCAGCCGCTGCAGTGGGTTGGATTGCCAAGCACCAGCTGCTTCTGCCGCCCTTGCTGGCGGCCCTGGCGGCCGATCCCGCCGTGGTTCTCGAGCTGGGCTCTGCACCGGTCCAGTCGTCCCTGCCGCCGCCAGACCTGGTGGTTGCCGCCGACGGCCCCCACTCCCCCAGCCGGGCGGCCCTGGGCATCGGCTCCCTGCACTGGGCCTACTCCCAGAATTGCCTCACCTGTCTGGTCCAGCTGCGCGGCAGCGCCAACGACCAGGCCTGGGAGCTGTTGCGGCCCGAGGGGCCCTTTGCGGTGCTGCCCCTGGGAGACGGCATATTCCAGCTGGTCTGGAGTGCGCCGGCCCGCCGTTGCCGCCAGCTGGAGAGCCTTGGCGATGGGGCTTTCCTTGATGCCCTGGCTGGCGCCCTGCCGGATGGGCTCCAGCCCGATGCCCTGCTGGATGCCCCCCGGGCCTATCCGGTGGGCCTGCTGCTGGCCCACCGCCTGCATCGGGGCCGCACCGTGCTGGTGGGCGAGAGCGGCCATCGCTGCCATCCGGTAGGCGGGCAGGGGCTCAACCTCTGCTGGCGTGACGTGGCCCAGCTCCAGCGTCTGGCGGGGCAGGTGGTGGCTGGCCGGTTGGCGGTGGAGCGGCTACCTGCGGCCTATGGCCGCCGCCGCTGGCCCGACCTGCTGCTCACCCTGCTGGCTACCGACCTGTTGGTCAGGCTCTTCTCCAACCGTTCGCCCCTGCTCCTGCCCATCCGCCACCTGGCCCTGTTGCTGTTGGCCCGCCTGCCACCGCTGAGGCAGCTGGCCCTGGCGGCGATGACCCACGGACCTTGCCAGCTGTTGCGCCAATGACCAGCATGGATTGCACGTGGCCCCCGAGCCCAAGGTGATCAGCACCCCTTCCCTGCCCCCCCCCTCCCAGGAGATGGTGCGCCTGTTGCGCCATCAGTTCGGGCTGAGTGAGAGTGCCCTGGAGCTCGGGCTGCGCCAGGCCCAGCAGGAGCTGGCACCCCTGCCAGTGGTGCTCTGGCGCTACGGGCTGATCAGCCTCGAGCAATTTGACACCCTGATCGCCTGGCAGGACCAGCTGTAGGTGATCAGCTCTAGATGATCAGCTGTAGATGATCAGGGATTCGACCGGCTGCTGCTGGGGCAGTTTGCGGCGGCCCTCGAGGGCCGCCAGCTCGGCCACGAAGCCGAAGCCGCAGAGCTCGCCGCCGGCTGCCTGCACCAGTTCGGCGCAGGCGGCGGCGGTGCCGCCGGTGGCCAGCAGGTCGTCGATGATCAGCACCCTGGAGCCGTCGGCCAGGGCGTCGCTGTGGATCTCCAGGCGGTCGCTGCCGTATTCCAGGGCGTAATCGACGCCGGTGACCTTGCCGGGCAACTTGCCGGCCTTGCGCACCGGCACGAAGCCCAGGCGTACGGCGGTGGCCAGGGCGGTGCCGACGATGAAGCCCCGCGACTCAATGCCAACTATCAGCTCTGGTTGCAGCCGCTCGCACACCGCGCCCAGCTGACGGATCACCTCCTGCCAGCCGGCGGGGTCGCGCATCAATGGCGTCAGGTCGCGAAACAGGATGCCGGGCTTGGGGAAATCGGGCACATCCCGCACGAGTTCGCGCAGGTCTGGGGTCATGGACGTGACGGGGGGGGGCACTTGCTGGCATCATCGCAGCCATGCCCCTGGACCCAACCGCGCCGGAACCCAGCGCCCGGCTTCCCCGCCGCGGCCTGGAGCGCCTCGACCTGCTTCTGCTCAGCGTGGAGGCCCTCGACCTCAACGGCGGCGAGTCGATGGTGTGGATGAGCGAGCAGATGGGCTTCACCAGCCTCTTCCCCAACCGGGTGGAACTGTGGAAGCGGCGCTGCACCAATCCCCTGCGCCGCACCACCCGCCGCGATGGCCTCGACCCGGTGGAAACCGACGCCATGATCCGCATCCTCTGTTCCCTGGCCGACCGCCTCTACCCCCTGCTGCGCGGCCTGCTCACCAGCGCCGAGCCTGCCGAGGTGCTCAGCCAGCGCTGGGACCTGTTCCGCGGCCGCCTGCTGGAGCTGATCCGCGAGCGCATGAACCCCCGCCGCGGCGGCGTGCAACTCTTGCTCGACCCCGACGCCGGCGCCCGCCAGGCCCGCCAGCTGGTACAGGCCCTTGCCCTGGGCTCGGGCGCGGGCGGGTTTGAGCGCCTGCGGGCCAGCCTCCTGGACGCCCAGCCATGAATTTGCCCAGGCCATGAAACAGACCCTTCAATACGACCAACTCAGCTGTCGCCTGCGGGTGGAGGGTCTGCCGGATGTGTCCGTGGGCCAGGGCGCCGGGGCCCTCGGCATCATCACGGGCTGGAACCTGGAGTGGGCCGGTCGTCCCGCGTTGGAGGGCCGCAAGGAGCACCTGCTAGCCCTGATGCAGGTGGTGTTGCCCTACGCCCGCTATCTGATCAGCGGTGTGCCCCGCCGCTTTGGGGCCGACCCCACGCCGGTGGAGATCGGCCCCAACCCTGGCAGGGGCCACCTGCTGCTGCTGCGCAGCAGCCAAGCCGATACGCCCCCGTTGCAGCTCGAGCTCGACGATGCCGAGCTGGCCGATCTGGTGCGGGTACTCGATCAGTTGCGCCTCGATCCCCGCCTGCAGCTGCCGCTTGAGCTGCCCTCGCCCCTGCCCCTCAGGGCCCGGGAGCTGCTGGAACGCCGGCCCCTGGCCCAGCGCCTGGCCGCCCCGCTTGGGGGGGTGCTGGCCCTGGGGCTGGCAGCTGGAATGGGCCTGCTGCTTCCCGAACCCAAGCCTGTGGCCCCACCCACGGCCAACCCCAGCGCGGTCCAGCAGCCCCCTTCTTGACTTTGGCGCCGGCCTGGTCACACTGAAGCTGTTCCAGCCGGGTCCATGGCGAAGCTGAGTTGGTCAGAGCTACGGATTCGGGTGGCCCGGCTCGGCGCCAGCCTTGGAGTGGTGGTGCGCAGCGATCCGGAGGTCTGCGGGCTCAGTGGCGAAGACTTTCGCCTCTCCCTCCACCATGGCGGCCACGGGGATTGCACCGTGGCCGATCTTTCCCTGATCGATTGCCCCAATGAGCTGGTGCTGATTGAATTCGAGCGCTGGATGCGCGGTGCCGGCTACGTCCTAGAGGCATGAAGTCAGTCCGTCGCCACGAGCAGAAGCTTCCTGCCAGCGGCAAGCCCGCTAAGGCCAGGCGGCGGGTATTTCGGGGCCGCCAGCTCCAGGCCCGCTGGCGCCAAATCGGCACCTCCTTCCTATTGGGCGGCACTGGGGTAGGCCTGATCCTGGCCCTGTTGCAGGTGCCGGATCGGTTTGACACCTTTTTGGTGCTCAGCACAGCCCTGGTCAATCTGATCGAAGGCGTCAAGCAGGCGCTCTGGGGCGTGCTGCAGCTGCTTTCCGTGCTTCTGCTGGTGCTGGCGGCCGTTGCGGCGCTCGCTTTGGTGGTGGTGGCCCTGATTCGCCTGATTCAGGCCCTCTGGCCCCAGCCGCCAGCTCGTCCCTGAGCGGACACCTAGCCATGCAGCCGCTGCATCCAGAAACCTGCCAGCTGGTAGGAGCTCCAGAGGAAGGCCACCAGGAACAACCAGTTCAGCCAGGCAGGCCGCTGGGGCTTCTCAGGAATCATGATCCAGTTTGGGTGATCGCTAGCCAGGATCGCAGCAACGTGTCGCTCTGGCAGGAACTTGCGGAATAGGGCCGGTGCTTGTTTAAATTACGCTCCTTAAGACTTCGGAAGGGGCCTGGCGATGGGCAACCCAATCAGTCGGGAGCTTTTCCTAGAGCGGGCCAGATTTCGCTTTGGCAATCAATATGATTACGCTGAGATCATCTATAAAAGCTACAAGACACCGGTCCGAATTCGCTGCACCACCCATCCGGTAAAGCAGATTTCGATTACCCCTGAAAAGCACCTGCAAACCACCGGTGGCTGCAAATACTGTCTGCGTGAAATGCGCATTGCCAGCCTGGAGAGGGAGTTGAATCGGGCTAGCCCCGCCCGCAGGGACCTAGTCAATCTGCTGGACCAGCCGCTTATCCAACAGCTGGACCAGTCGCCTATCCAGCAGCCGGAGCCCCAGCCCGCCCCCGTATTCCATAAAGAAAAATAACAATCACGCCCTTATGTGGCCTTTGCTGCAATGGGCCTGCCCCGCAGGCGGTAGGCCTGGGCTGAGTAATGCATAGTTTCCCGTGACCAATGTGGTGGCAATCCCCGCGGATGGGCAGGCCGGCAAGAAGAAAAAGGGCTTGAAAAAGAGCTTGAAAAAGAAGTTAAAAGAGGCCAAAAAGAACCCGGCTGCCCATGCCAAGGCAGGTAAATCTAAGGTTGAAAATCCGAGCGATCGCTATTTCCCCTCACCAATCTTTGATGATTTTTCTGTCAATTCGGAGGGCAGGAAAACCAGGCTCGATCGCAAGCTCTATGAAAAAGAACTGGCCCGGCTCCAGGTGGAGTTGGTCAAGATGCAGTACTGGATCAAGCACAGCGGCTATCGCATCATCCTGCTCTTTGAAGGGCGGGACGCCGCTGGCAAGGGCGGAACGATCAAGCGGATAACCGAGCCCCTCAACCCACGCGGTTGCAGGGTAGTGGCCCTGGGCACACCCTCGGATCAGCAGAAGACCCAGTGGTATTTCCAGCGCTATGTGGAGCACTTTCCCTCCGCTGGCGAGATTCTGCTCTTCGATCGCAGTTGGTACAACCGCGCCGGGGTGGAAAACGTGATGGGATTCTGCACGCCCCAGCAGGTTGAGGAGTTCAGGCAATCCTGCCCAGAATTTGAGCGCATGCTGGTGCGCAGCGGCATCACGGTATTGAAATACTGGTTCTCGGTCAGTGATGAGGAGCAGGAAGCCCGCTTCCGCTCCCGCCTTGAAGACCCAGCCCGGCGCTGGAAGCTGAGCCCGATGGATCTGGAGTCCCGTGATCGCTGGGTTGAGTTTTCCAAAGCGAAGGACGAGATGTTCGCCCACTCCAACATTCCTGAAGCGCCCTGGTTCACTGTTGAGGCTGACGACAAGCGCCGTGCCCGTCTCAACTGCATCCAGCACCTGCTCAGCAAGGTTCCCTATGTGGACATGACTCCTGAGCCGATCGAACTGCCCCCCCGCCTGGGCGGTGGCGACTACCAGAGACCCCCGCTGAATGAACAGTTTTTTGTTCCCAACTGCTACCCCTAGGCATGGCCGTGCTTGGCCCCCCAAGGGCAAGTCCAGACAGCAGGCGTAAAGAATCGCGAATCTGTCGCGACAGTCACAGCGCCGCCGCCGGCTAACGAGTGCAGTGGCTACCCCTTGCACCAGTCCCATGGTCATCAGCCCCATGGTCAGTTCTGGCCTCGCACTGATCACCCTCGAGGATGGACGCGCCTCCTACAAGGGCACTTGGAGCTTGATCCTGAATCCCGGCAAGAAGTTGGCGGCGATCCACACCACCTTCCAGTCTGGTCAGGGGCTGGGCTGTGTGATCGAGAGGCTCGACTTTCAGGCTAAGGAGACGGCAGTTGAGTTTCTGCGCCACCTACTGCTGCACAACTGGCAGCTGGGTGATGTTAAAAGTGAGGCCGAGCCCTTGTTGTTAGGCCTCGCCACCTAGTCACCCCGCCCCTAGGCCAATGAATTCGATGAGCGCCGCCGATGCGTTTGCTGCAGTAGCCCTGGCAGCTGTTTGTTGGGATGGTGTTTTATCGATGGCTGGCTCCAGATCCCTGCGCCATGCCCTCGATTACCGCAAGCCATTTCGTGATTATGACGAAGCCCAGATGATGCAATTGTTGGACTCCCTGCTCAAGCAACTGCGGGAAAAAGGAGCCCAGCATCTAATGGTTGATGGCGCTGCGATTTTAAATGCCAGGCAGCGGGGCGCCGCTTTTGCCGTGGCGGCAGAAATAATGCGCTCCGATGGCCCCCTGCAGGATGATGAACAGAATATTTTGATCAATCTCGCCGCTGTTCTGGAGCTCGATAGCGCCCTTAGCTCTGAGATCCTCAGGGTGATGGATATTCTCCATGCAGAGATTTAGGCCTGCCAACTCCATGCATGAGCCGGCAGCGGCAGCCGCCCCATCCTCGCCCTCGCTGCGTTTGACCAGCAAACGTGGGCTGGATCTGCTCCGGGATCCCGCACTGAATCAGGGCACCGCTTTTGCGGCGCCCCAGCGCCTTGCCTTTGGGCTCGAGGGGCTGTTGCCGCCCCAGGTTGAGAGCCTGGCCCTGCAGGTGCAGCGCAGTTGGGCAGCCTTCTGCCAGCTGGAGGGCTCCCTGGAGCGATACGCCTTCGTGGAGGGATTGCGCCGCAGCAACCTGGTGCTCTTTCACCGCTTCCTCAGCGACCACCTCGAAGCGGTGCTGCCGATCGTGTACACCCCCACCGTGGGGGCGGTGATTCAGGACTTCAGCCGCAGTTACCGCACCCCCATTGAGGGTCTATTTATCAGTGCCGACCAGCGGGGTCGCCTGCGCCAGGTGCTGCGCAATGGCATCAATAGCCCCATCGACCTGGTGCTCGTCACCGATTCAGAAGGGATCCTCGGCATCGGAGATCAGGGGGTGGGAGGAATCCACATCTGCCAGGGCAAGCTGGCTGTCTACACCCTCTGCGCAGGGCTCAACCCGGAGCGGGTGCTGGCGGTCGCCCTCGATGTGGGCACCAATCGGCCCAGTCTGCTGGCCAATCCCCTCTACCCCGGCCTGCACCAGCGCCGCCTGGCTGGGGCTGACTACCTGGGCTTCGTCGATGAGTTCGTCGAGGCCGTCCGGCTGGAGTGTCCCGGCGCTTGCCTGCACTGGGAAGACTTCGGCACAAGCCATGCCCGCCAGCTGCTGGAGCGCTACCGCAACCAGCTGCCGAGCTTCAATGACGACATCCAGGGCACCAGCGGCGTGGTCAGTGCGGCGGTGCTGGCGGCCTGCCAGGGGCTGGGCCAGACCCTGGCAGAGCAGCGCATTGTGGTGTTTGGTGCGGGAACTGCTGGCTGCGGTATCGCCGAGGGCCTGCT
>NZ_JAGQCQ010000146.1:0-8764 GCF_024346275.1 Cyanobium sp. BA20m-p-22 | reverse complement strand
GTGGTGGAGCACGCCGAGAGCCATGGAGACCTGGATTGGAATGGGCTCCGCTCAGAGCCGAGAGGACGTTCTGCCGGAACGAGTTGCCTGGGCCACGTCGGCCAATGTGGGCCCCTGGCGTGGGGTCGCTCAGGAGCTGCAGCCCTCAGATGAATGGCTGGTATTCGAGCAAGAAAGCGATCAGGCCTCGGAGCTGTCGGGTGTGTTCTGGGGTGGGGTCGAGCTGGTGCTGGAGCTGCACAAGAGTGCATCGAGCTTGGAGTTGAGCTCGTCGAGCCGCTTCAGCCTCTGTTCGATCGCGTACCTCTGCACTTTCAGCTCGACTGTTGGATGCCAGTTGAGCTTCGCCAACAGCTGCCGCCACGGCGGCAGCGAGGAGAGGAATGCCTGCTTGCTGCGGTAGTTGAAGGGAAGCGTGTGCTCCGGGGATGGTGATGTGGTCATAGCTCGTGAACAGCGTGATCAGCGCCAGCAAGATTGCGGCAGCAACGGTGAGCTGGCCTTTTTTATCCACACTGAAAACCCTACCCATACCGGGGCCTTGCCGCTCACTGCATAGTACATCAGTACTTGGATGTTTGGTACGGCAGAGGTGGTGTGCCGAGGGCTAAAAACCGTAAGCGCCACGCGCCCCTACTCCGCGCCTGCTCCCTTGGCCTTAACCCCCACCACGCACCAATAAGGCGCCCGCGTCGAAAAGCGCAGATCCACCAACCCAGCAGCGCTGCACATCTGACGGATCTGGGCGCGGCTGAAGCGCTGCTCCAGGGGGGTGCCGAAGCGATCGCGGGCGTCGGTGCGGAGGGTGTAGAAGCTGCAGTGGCGGTAGTAGCTGAGGGGGAAGGAGGCCACTGGCAGGGCGGCGGCTTCTGCAAGGGATGCGAGGCGGGAGAGGGGCCAGTAGATGGTGAGGGCGATCAGGTCGGTGACGAGCTGCTTGGGGCGGGGCGGCAGGCGGCGGATTAGCAGGCGGGCGGCGTTGGAGAGGTGCCAGAGCAGGCGGAACCAGCGGGGGCGGTTGTCGAAGGCGTAATAGAGGTAGAGCAGCAGGGGCGCGCCGGGTTTGAGCAGCTCGGCGCAGGAGCGGATGGCGGCGGCGGTATCGGGCACGTGGTGGAGCACGCCGAGGCTGTAGCCGAAATCCTGGGAGTTGGGTGGCAGGCCACTGGCGGCCACTGAGGCCTGGTGGAACTGCACGTTGGACTGGTTAGCCAGGGTCTGGCGGGCCACGGCCAGGGCGCTGGAGGGATCGATGCAGTGCAGCCGGCCCACGCGCGGCGCCACGAAGCGGGCCCAGCGGCCGGAACCGCAGCCCATGTCGAACCCTTCTGCATTGGGCGGCAGCTGCTCCCAGGGAAAGATGGCGAAGTAGTCGCCAAACACGCGTTCGGCTTCCCCGGGAGCCATGCCCTGCTGATCGAAGCGATGCCATTCATCGCCGAAGCTGGCGACGGTGCGGGGGTCGAGGTTGGGACTCGTGCTCATCGGCTGGGGTGGGCAGCGACAGTTCGCTGAATCAAGTCGGTAAGTACGGGCAAGGCGCTGCGCAGGGAATAGCGCTGCTCCACCCACTGGCGAGCGGCTCGGCCCATGCGCCGGCGAAGCGATGGATCAGCAGCCAGGCGTCGAAACGCCGCCAGCCACTGCTCACACGAATCAGCCAGCAAACCGCAATCAGGCGACACAGCTTCCACATTGGCCCCCACGCGGGATGCCACCACGGGAATGCCGCAGGCCATGCACTGGATCAGCTTGTAGGCGCATTTGCCCCGGGCCCAGGGGGTATCCGGCAATGGCATCACACCCACATCGAATTGCTGGATCAGGGGCACTTCCTGCTCCAGGCTCCAGGGCTGCTCGATCACCTCCACGCCGGTGATGGCCGGGGCGGGGCCGCCCACCACCAACAAGCGCACGGGGCGTTCGCGAGCCAGCTGCTGCAGGGGCTCTACCAGCAGCTGAAGGTAGGGCGCCGTGGAGGGGCTGCCGATCCAGCCCAGGGTGAAGGGTTCGCCTATCCGCTCAGCTGGCGGGGGCTCGGCTGGGTAGAACTGATCGGTGTCGACGACCGAGGGCAGCACGGTGACGTTGCTGTTGAAGAGGCGGGCGTAGGCCGCCAGCGCGGTGTTGCCAGCGGTAACGGCCTCGGCTGCCGTCATCAGGCGATCGGCTTTGGCGCCGAGCAAGGGCTGGAGCGGGCGCAGGCGGCCGGAGCGGTATTTGAGGAAGAAGGCGTCGTCGCAGTCGTAGAGGAAGGGGATCTGGAGCAGCTGGCGCTCCAGCCAGCCGGGTAGGAAGGGCAGGAGCTCGCAGTGGACGATCGCCAGATCAAAGCGATCCGCCTGGCGCAGGGCCTGGAGACGGCGGCCATAGGCGGCGAGGAGGCCCTGTAGGGAGGGGCGACGACCGCTGAAGCTGCGCTGCAGGTAGGCGTTATCGAGCAGCGACTGGATCTGCAGGTCGATGCCAGCGGCGGCTAGGCCCGGCTGGAACTGCGACAGCCGCACGCGGTGGCTGGCGGCTTGGGGGCCGTAGAGGGAGAGGCCGAGAACGCGGATCACGCGAATTCGCCGTATTCCAGGAGGAAGCCGATCAGGCCTCGGAGTTGTCGGATGTGCTCTGGTGTGGGCTCGAGTTGGTGCTGGAGCTGGAAAAGAGCGTATCGATTTTGGAGTTGAGCTCGTCGAGCCGCGCGATCTCTCTCTCGAGCTGCCTCATCCTCTGCTCGTGCGCGATCTGCCGCTGCTGTTGTTCGATCTTCAGCAGCTCGTCTTCTTTCAGAAGCTGCTCTTCTTCGTTCTGCAGCTGCTGCATTCTCTGCTTGTATTCGATTTCTTTCCGATCGAACTCGATCTCTCTCAGCTCGTAGTCGACGACGGGTCGCCAATTCAACATCGCCAAGCAACGCCGGAACCAGGGCAGCGAGGAGTAGTACTCCGATTTGCTGATTGATCTGGGCGGTGCCGCCGAATGGGATGGAGACATGGCTGTAGGCCGAGAAGAAGGTGATCAGCGCGAGCAGGCCGCCGATGAACAGGGTGATCCAGCCTTGGATGTCGAAGAGCCAAACCCTACCCACGCCGAGCCTTTGCCGCTCAAGCCATAGTACACTAGTACTTGCGTGGCGGCCGGAACGGTATTTGAGGAAGAAGGCGTCGTCGCAGTCGTAGAGGAAGGGCAGCAGTTCGGCGTAGACGATCGCCAGATCAAAGCGATCGGCCTGGCGCAGGGCCTGGAGACGGCGGCCATAGGCGGCGAGGAGGCCCTGTAGGGAGGGGCGACGACCGTTGAAGCTGCGTTGCAGGTAGGCGTTATCGAGCAGCGACTGGATCTGCAGATCGATGCCAGCGGCGGCTAGGCCCGGCTGGAACTGCGACAGCCGCACGCGGTGGCTGGCGGCTTGGGGGCCGTAGAGGGAAAGGCCGAGAACGCGGACAGATATGCCACCGGCAAACTTTTTCAAAACAGAAGTCCAGAAGCAAAAGCTTCTATATTTTTTGAAGATAGACTGTGAGTTGCATGCCGGTTCCAGTGCCTCGCATAAAACGGCTGATTAATGGCTTTATAAAGGCGGGAAAATAGTAAATAGTGCAAGGGTCAATCCTTGATTCCGAGAGGACGAAGCCCATTGCTTCTTGATTAGTCTCGAACGATTTTTTGCGAATGAATACAAATGGTAGGGCGAATGCATTGGCGAAAGGTATGCACACAAAGAGGAGCCAGTTGCCTTAAGGTAAATTTGATACATGGATTCTATTAGCCAGCGAGAACTAGGAACTTCTATGTGCACTATTCCTCCGGGCTTGAGCCAGGCAAGAGCTTTCTCAAGGCATTCTCGGGGATGATACAGATGTTCAAAGACTGCACCAAAGGTGACAAAGTCGAACTCGGCTTCTGGCAAGACAGCGCCTTCAATCGATGAGTTGATAATTCTTGTGTCATCTAATCCAGTGAATTCGCGCGCTTTTGCACAGAAAGTGGAGGAAGGCTCAATGCCCCATGCATCGAACTTCGCTTGCGTGAGTGCGCGAAGAGCTTTACCTATGCCACAGCCAATATCCAATACTTTTACTGTTTTCGCATGAGCGACTTCGGCCCCAGCAAGTCGACAATAATCTTTTATTTGCCTGTTAAAATAGCTGGAGTCCCAAGAAAAGTAATTGTTTACCCAGTAATTCTCTGGTGGCACTTGATAGTGGTCAGAAATTGAAGAAGGGATTGGAAGGGGGTTTGGATAGATTAGCCTACAATTTTTGCACCGTTTGATCGTTACCGATATTCCCGTCAGCCCTGCCCTGGAGACGCCTTGGCGACAATTCAGCCGTTGGCCAAGAACAGCATTCATGGAGTCGGCGAATCCACACATTTCACAATGTGAAACAGCTTCAAATGAGTATCTTTTTAGAGGTGCTTGCATTTCCTTTGAGCTTTTGAGCTTGATACGCAGGAGACCGAAAGACGCAAGCGTGGATTAGCGATATAGCTAAGACTACCGCACTTCCTCTGCTGCGTCAAAGCGTGGCTCGGCCTTGCCAATAGATGCGGTTCCGATTCATAATCTAATCAAGGATTGAAGCATAGAGATCTCGGTAGGAAGTAGTGCCGGATTCGAGAGAAAACAACGCCTCAGCAGTGCGGCGGCAACGGTTAGCGAGATCGGGATGCTGCAAGAGCTCCAACAGCTCGGCAAAGCAGGCATCCATCTGCTCAGCACTGGATCCGCTCGCCATCACACCCACCCGGTGCTGGCGGATCACCTGCTCCACATCGCCCACGCCCGGATTGGCGACCACGGGCCGCCCGCAGCTGAGCACCTCAGCCATGCGGGTGGGGCTGCTGCCCAGCTTGCTGAGCCCTCCGGTGAAGAACATCACCGAAGCGGTGTGCTGTTTCACGATGGAAGGCATCTCGGCTGGAGCTGCCGATTGAATAAGCAGTCGATCGGCCCAAGAGGGGGCGGGATGGAGCGCAGCAAGAATTGCCGCTGGCGCATCTCGGCTGATCAGTTCAAAACGTGCTGTGGGATCGGCGCGGGAGATGGCCTCAAAAAAAGCCCTCAGCCAAGCGATCAGAAACCAGCCGCTGAGCACGGTGCCGATGCAGCCAATCACCAGGGGAGCGCCAGGGGCCGGTTCAGCCAGCTGAAAGCGCTGCAGATCCGCGCAGGTGGGAATCACAGCGATCCGCTGGCCGGCAAGCTCGCGGGGGTAGCGGCCCTGCAGATAGCCCACGGCTGCGTGGGTGAGCGACACCACGGCGCTGGCCTCCTGCAGGCAACGCCGCTCCAAAGCGAGCAAGGCCCGATGCAGCAGCGATCCACGCCGGAGATGGCCAGCGGTGATCAGCTCCTCGGGCCAGAGGGCCCGCATGTCGAAGATGAACGGCACGCCGGTGAGGCGATACAACAGCAGGGCGATCGCGGCCGGCACGTAGGAACGGGCATGCACCAGCTGGGGCCTGGGCCGGCGACGCCATTGCCAGAGGGCCACAAGCGCCAGCTGGGGGACCGCCAGGGCCGGCGCCCAGGGGCGCGGCTTCAATCGGAAGCGGAGCGGGATCCAACGCAGCCCCAGCTCACCGCACCGCTCGCGAGCCCGGTGAAGCAAGGAGTGAGCGGCAACGTCTGCCGGCTTTTCAAAGCTGATCAGGGTGATCTTGTAATCGCGGCTCAATCCGCGGATGTAGGGGAAGATCTGGCTCTGGCCCAGGGGCTCCAACAAGCCATTGCGGGTGAGATAGAGAACCTGCTTCATCCCCACTCCGCCAGCCACGCCTGCCACATCAACACGGCCCACAGCCTTGAGGTGTGATCAAACCGCCCACTGAGATGCTGGCGCCAGATGATTTGAATCGGTTCGGGGCGCAAATATCCCTGACGCTGCATCAGCCCTGGTTCAAGCAAGTCTTCTGCCCATTCCCGCAGAGGCCCCCGCAGCCACTGGCCAATCGGCATGCCAAAGCCTGCCTTGGGGCGCTCGATCAAGTGGCGAGGCACATGCTTGTAGAGGATCTGGCGCAGGACCCACTTGCCCTGGCCGCCGCGAATTTTCATGGCCATCGGCAGACGCCAGGCAAGGGCAGCCACGTGGTGATCGAGCAGAGGGGTGCGGGTTTCAAGGCTGGCCGCCATAGCAGCCCGATCCACCTTGGTGAGGATGTCGTTGGGGAGGTAGTTAAGCGTGTCGGTGGCCATCATTCGGGCCACGGCGTCGCCCGCCAGGCCGCCCGGTAGGGGCCAATCCAGCGGCGATGAGGGATCCTGCACCGGGTGGCCTGTGGTGTCGGGCTGGAGCAGGGTGGCCGGATCACGCCATTCGCTCACCAGGGAGCGGTATAGATCATCGGGAGTGCGCACATGGACCAGACGCTCGGCCAGCTTGTGGGCCTTGTGGCCAAGTTGGTGCACCGGCAGGGGCCGGCCGAGGGCATCCCAGCCGGCGGGCGGCAGGCTGCGAATCGCGTGCCCGAACCAGCGTCGCAAAGGCCAGGGCAGCCAGGCCAGGCGATCCCAGGCGCGGCTGCCCCAGAAGTAGCGGTTGTACCCCCCGAAGAGCTCATCACCGCCATCACCGGTGAGGGCCACGGTGAGGCCATTACGGCGAGCCTCGCGGCACACCAGATGGGTGGGCAGCTGGGAAGAATCGGCGAAGGGCTCGGGATAGAGCGTTGCCAGGCTCGGGATCAGCTGGCGGGCATCCGCTGCGGTGAGCACGGTTTCGCTGTGGTCGGTGCCCAGGTGCGCGGCCACGGCACGGGCATAGGGGGCCTCATTGAAGCCGGCCTCATCGAATCCGATCGTGAAGGTGCGCACGGGCCGGCTGCTCTGGGCCTGGAGCAGGGCGGTGACCAGGGAGGAATCCACGCCTCCGCTGAGGAAAGTGCCCAGGGGTACATCGCTGAGCGTCTGCTGTTGCACCGCTGCGGTAAGTGCCGCCTCCAGCGCCTGGTAAGCCTCCTGCGCATCGCCAAAGGGCTGCTGGAGTGACTCACTCAGCAGGGAACGGAAACACCACCAAGGCCTGGGCTCCGGCAGTTCTGCCGGTAGCGGCAGAGAGAGGCAGAGCAAGTGGCCCGGCAACAGTTGGCGAATACCGGCATAGATGCACTGGGGAGCAGCAATTACCGTGAAGCGCAGCAATGAGGCCAGGGCCTGGCGATCGATCGCGTTGGTGAAGCCCGGATAGGCCCGCAGCGCGGCCAGCTCCGATCCAAAGATCAGGGTTTGATCGGATCCACTTCTTGAGAATCCGTAATAGAGCGGCTTTTCGCCGAACCGATCGCGGGCCAGCTGCAGCCTCCGCTCGCGCCGATCCCACAGCGCCAGTGCGAACATGCCGGAGCTGCGTTGCAAGGTGGCCTCCAGGCCCCAGGCCTCAATGGCTGCCAGCAGGGTTTCCGTGTCGGAATGGCCACGCCAGGGGCGCTGCAAAGAGCCTGTGTTCTCCAGCTCCCGCCGCAGGGCCTGGTGGTTGTAGATCTCGCCGTTAAAGGCGATCACGTAGCGGCCGGTGGCACTCTCCATTGGCTGGTGGCCAGCTGGGGAGAGATCCAGGATCGCCAGGCGTTGGTGGGCGAGGGCTAATCCTGCGCTCGGATCACACCACACACCGGAATCATCGGGGCCGCGGTGGGCGATAGCGGAGGCCATCGCAGCGGCCTGGCCTGCCAAATCTTCAGCAGAGAACTGAGGGGACCTGAGCAAACCAGCAAGGCCACACACGATAGAAAAGGCCTGCCGACTTAGCTAGAAAAACTATACAGCACTTTAAAGCGGTTGCCTAGCTGGATCCCAGCAAAAGTTCTGCCGCCGAGGGTAAGAGCCGCAGCCGCGACTCGCCTCTTGATCCAATTACCCTGAGCATAGGGCCAGCCAGATTCCGAAACTTGCCAATACATTGGCTGCAGGTCAGGAAATCGCTGGCGGAAAAAGCGGGATTGGGCTGGTGCGGAGGTGCGAAAAAGATGGGTCGGCACGCCACAGCCGATCTCGGCCGGCTTGAGGCAATGCTTTACGCCGCCGAAGAACCGTGCCGCCCAGTACACGGGTGATGGATTGGTCTCCAGCGGCCCTTCCACAAACAAAAGGCCACCGGGCCTGAGCCGAGCCAATAAGCCAGCAAGAGTGGCGGCGGGATCTGGCAGATGCTCGAGCACATCGCCAAGGTGAATCACATCAAAAAGCTGACCGGCGTACGCACGATCGAGATCGGCCACGGTGACTACAGAGCAGCCCGCATGAACTGCAGCAGCGGCTGCAGCGGGCGCATCAAATTCCACGCCATAGGGATCAAAGCCCTCGGCTTTCACGGCCTGGAGAAAGTGACCGACACCACAGCCATAATCCAGAACGGTGGATCCAGACGGTGCGAACTGGCGCAAAAGGGCGGCAGCCTGTCGATAGGGTGTCAGATCGTTGGCGCTGTAAAAGGAATCGTGGTAATTGGCCTTGTCATACATCTGCGCAAAGCAGGCCGCATCGGGCACCGGGTCAACAAACACCGTGCGGCAATCCCGACAGCGCACATAGCGGAAGATCTGGTTGGCGAAACGGATCGCGTAGGGAAAGGCTGGCCCTGAAGCCTGGGCCTCACAGAGCGGACAGGGGCGAGGTGCCGCCGTCATATCTTGGCTCCCATGGAACGGAAGTAGGCCAGATAGTGATCCGCAATCCGGGGTACGGCGAAATCCTGGGCACGGCGACGCAGGGCTTCGTGATCATGTGACTCCAGCAAACTTGCCTGCATTGCAGCGGCCAGAGCGGTGA
>NZ_JAGQCQ010000145.1:0-8799 GCF_024346275.1 Cyanobium sp. BA20m-p-22 | reverse complement strand
TATCGGCATCGGTGCCGGCCTTGAACACCACATTGATCTGGCTGACGCCCTGGCTGGTGCTGTTGGAGCTGATGTAATCCATCCCCGGAGCGCCATTTATCTGCTCCTCGAGCGGGCCGGTTACGGCACTTTCCACCGTGAGCGCATCCGCCCCGGGCAGGTTGGCCGTCACCTGGATTGTGGGCGGCGCGATATTCGGCAGGTTCTCGATCGGCAGCAGCGGCAGCGAGATCACCCCGGCCATAAGGATCAGGATGCTGCACACGGTGCTGAGCACCGGCCGGCGGATGAAGGTGTCAGAAAGGCTCATCGCCGCGGGATCACCATGCCGCTGCGCAGCTGGGCCAGATTGCCCAGAACCACTGCATCGCTGGAACTAAGCCCTTTGATTACGGCGAAGCGACCTCCCTGCAGGCTGCCTAGGGTCACGGGCGTCTGCACCGCCACCAGGGCACCTGCCGAGGGGGCCGGTGTGATCGGTGCGCCGATCAGGCGCTGGGCTTCAGCGGGCTGCACCGCCCGGAACACAAACGTCTGCCCCGCCTGCAGCAACACCGCGGCCTGGGGAATCGCCAGCTTCTGCTCACGGCCGAAGCGCAGGCTGGCCTGCACGCGCTGCTGATCGCGCAGGGCGCCATCGGGGTTCTCGAAGGTGGCCTTCACCAGCAGCGTCTGGGTGCGCCGATCGAGCGACGGGGCGATAAATGTCACCTTGCCGATCGCCTTCAGCGCCGGCTTGTCGGGCGCCTGCAGCTCCACCGGCATGCCTAGCCGTACTCGATAGGCCAGCTCGCCGGGCACATCCAACCTCACCCAGAGGCTGCGATTGTCAACGATGTTAGTGATGGTTTCGCCCTGGCGCACCACCGCCCCCAGCTTGTGCTGAATGTCACCCACCATGCCGGCGATCGGTGCCTTCACATCCTTGTAGGCCAGCGTGGCTGAGCTCGCCCTAACTTTCTCATCACTGGAGATGGCTTGGGTGACATAGGCATCGCGTTGCTTGGTTGAGACGGCGCCCTGCTCATTGAGAAAGATGTAGCGCTCGGCATTGAAACGATCCTTACGGGCCTCCGCCGCATCGGCAGCCAGGCTGGCCTGCTGCTGAATTTGATCGAGCCGGAACAGCAGCTCCCCCGGCCGCACCATCTGGCCCTCGCGCATCGACATCGCCACCATGCGGCCGTCGATCTCAGCGGCCAGCGGCACGTTGGCTATCGATTCGAGGGTGCTCTGGTAGGTGGCCTGATCGGTGAAGGCCTGGCGCGCCGGACTGGTCAGAGAAAAGGTGGGCTGTGGCGGCGGTGGCGGTGGTTTGACGCAGCCGACAAGGGTGGCCAAAAGCACCGGAAGCACCGGAAACGCCAGCATCGGCACGAGGGAAGCAGGATGCCTGGGCTGCACTGAACGGCGCACGATGGGCTTCAAAACCACTTCAACCTAGGGACGGCAATCAGCTGGGTCAAGCAAAGTTATCCGCTCACAGGAGGAGCCCTACTCAAACGGGCGCCATAGAGGGGCTCAATTGAGGGTGTTAATCGCCCTGGCTAGAATCACAATGAATACGGTGATCATGGCGAGGCTGTGCACACTGTGCAACACCTTGATCGGTCGACCCACTAGCAGGTGCCCCTCCGGAGGACCAAAACAGTTGCTGCTCAGAATTGTGAAGTAGGCATAATCCATGAACTCAGGCTGCCAACGATCCGACCGCAACACATCACGCTCAAGTGTTTCCTCTGGAAATACGATGCCATAGGGCGTGGTCAACGCGGCTGACCCCGACTGCTCCCAGAGAGCGCCCAGACGCCGGGGTGGATTATCGACAAACCAATACCAGAATAGGAAGGTCAGGTTGATGCTGAGATAGAGCATCAAGGCATCTATCAGCAACGTGTAGGAGGACAGATTCAGCCTATAGATGGCGATATTCTCGGAGAGCAGATTGTTCGCAGCCATACCGGAGGCCAGCCACACCAGGGATGCCAGTTGCCGTCGGCTCGGCGCCAGTCCCCGGCGAAATTCTGGGAGCAAGCGCACCAGCAGCAGCCACCAGAACGCCACCAGCAACGCAGCAAACACCACCAACAAACCGCGCGCAATTACACCCATTAGCCAAGGAGCACTCTGATGGGCACGGAGCACATGCTCGAAGATGCGCAGCCGCAGCCCCAAATTGAGCAGCACCGCCGCCACCAGAGCGATCAGAAAGGGGCGCAGCGACCTGTTGGCGGATCTGGTAATGGCATCCATCCCATCAACCATTCGGGATGGGCGCATCTGAATGACTTAAACCTAGTCGCAGCGAACAATCAGCTCAAGCAGCTTGACTCAGCAAGCCGGCTGCGTCCCTTGGAGTGGTGTAGGTGCTGCGGTAACCCATGGCGACCCGGGCCTCTGGCTCTTTCCTCAACCTAGATATCGTCAGCCACTGGGACCATCAGACTCAAGGGGTTGCAGAAAGCTGATGAGCAACCCCCTCGCCCACCGTCTGGATGGCCTGGCCGAGACCTGGAACGAAGCCGAGATCACCCGCCCCTCCCTCGGCCGCTGGATCGAGCAGTTCGACGCCGGCGATCAGCCGATCGCCCTGCGGCTGCTGGAGTGCATGCAGATGCACGGCTGGGCACGGCTGATCCGCGAGTGCCGGCTGCTGCATGAGCGCCTGTGCGTCGATCTGGCCGAGGACGGCTTCGATGTGGAGCGCTGCAGCGACATCGACTTCACGCGCGCCTTCGTGTGCAAGAGCGGCGATCTGATCTCCTACCTATATCGCAAGGCCAACCGCCTGCCAGTGACCTGCTTTCACAACATCGAAGGCCTGCAGGCCAATCCGCCTGAGCCCAATCAACGCCGGGCCCTGGTGATTCTCGACGACTACATCGGCACCGGCTCCCAGTTCCTGTTCACCTTCGTGGCCCGCAGCGCCGCCAACCGCGCCCTGCTGCAGCGCTACGCGCGGGTGCGGCTGGCGGCGATCGTCGTCCACGACGACGCCCGCCACAAATGGAAGCTGCTGCAACGCCGCGACCTGGAGCAGGTGATGGCGATCGAGGAGCAGCAACTCACCTGCGTCGATTTCGCGCCCGAGCGGCATTCCCTGATCACCGCCCTCTCCAGTCTCGACTGGCGCCGCGCCGGCCTGGTGGCGGCCGGCCGCGACTTCGCCGTGATCGCCCATCCGCAGCTCAGCCCCGATGAGCGGCAACAGCTGCGCGCCTTTCTGCACAGGCAGCAGCAGACGGCGGGCGCGGGCACCACCGAATTCCTGCTCGGGCACCACTCTTTCTTCTATGGCGCCCCCAACGCCCTGGCGCGGGTGCTGTTGCCGCTGTTCAAGCGGATCGAGGATTTCAGCGTGTACCCGCGCGAGTCGCAGGTGGGCCTGCCGGCTGATCTGCTCGACTACGACATCGATAACCCCGAACCGGTGACGCTGCACTACCCCCGGGAGTGATCAGTTAAACAGCGATGGCCGCTGCGAAATCCAGGCCGGCATCGAGCTCAGCCGCGACCAGGACTCTACTAAAGCGGCCTAGATTGAGCAGTGGCTGAATCGGGTGCGCGACACCTTCAACATCCTCCCGAAGGATGCTGGCGTGGCGATAGTGCGCCTCGGCTGGTCAGGTGGTGCGTATCTGCTGGGCCCAATGGCACCCCTGCTCTGAGCTTGCTCGCCAGAGCTGATGCTTCTGGCCAACCGGCCTTACGGTGCCTTTTTCAGATTGCGTTATCACCGTGCGCACGATCGTGGATCTGCCGGAACCAGAGCGTGATCAGCTCGATGCCCACTGCCGGCAGCGGGGGATTTCCCGCGCCGAGGCAATGCGGGAGGCGTTGCGCCTCTGGTTGCAGCAGCAACAGCCACAACATCGCCAGGTCTTCGGCCTCTGGCATGACCGGCCCGAGGACGCCCTCTCCATCGAGGACAGCTTGCGCCAGGAGTGGGCAAGCCGCTGATGCTGCTGCTGGATACCAACATTCTCATTGACGTGTTGCGCGGACAGGAGCCGGCCCTGCGCTGGCTGGAGCAACAGCCCCAGAGCGCCATCAGCGTGATTACTTGGATCGAGGTGCTTGTGGGTAGCCGGGATGGGGAAGCCGAGCGGCTCGAACCCTGGCTGGAGAGCTTTCCTCGCATCGCGCTCGATCAGGCGATTGCCCGGGAAACGGTGCAGATACGCCAGCGGCACGGGCTCAAAGTGCCCGACGCGATCATCCTGGCAACGGCCACCTGCCATGGCCTCACCCTGGCCACCCGCAACAGCCGCGATTTTCCCTTGAGCCTCGGCGATGTGGTGCACCCCTACAGCCTCTGACCAGCTCCCCCCGGATCTGGGCGCTGCCGAGCACGCGGCCCGGTGGTCACCAACGACACGATCGATCGCCTGCGGGATCAGGCCTCATCCCAGAGGGTATGCAGAGTCCAGGGGCTACCGTCCTTCAGCCAGAACGATCCATCCACCAGGCGGAGGTGCTGATCCAGCGCGGCGATCCGCTCGAGATCGGCCGGCGTGAGTGTGATCGCCGCTGCCGCCAGGTTTTCCTGCAGCCGCGCTGGACTCACCGACTTGGGAATGGTGGAGATGCCGCTCTGCAGCTGCCAGCCGATCAGCACCTGAGCCGGGCTGCAGCCATGCTCCGCGGCGATCGCGCCGATTACCGGGTTTTCCAGCAGTACCGGTTCACCGGCTGCCTTGAGGGCGGCGGGCCGGTCCTGGGAGCCGAGCGGTGAATAGGCGGTGATGTGAACGCCCTCGGCCGCGCAGTCGGCCACCAGGGCTGGTTGTTGCAGCAGGGGGTGCCGTTCCACCTGATTCAGCTCCGGCCGGATCCGGCAGTGGGCCAGCAGCTGGTGCAGCTTGCGGCTGGAAAAATTGCTCACGCCGATATGGCGCGTGAGGCCCGCCTCAAGGGCCGCTTCCATTCCCTCCCAGGTGGATCCCAACGGCACCTGCTCTGGTTGCAGCAGGTCATCGCCGCTGGTCGGAAAGGCAACGCCCGGTTTGATCGGCACCGGCCAGTGGATCAGGTACAAATCGAGCCACTCCAGGCCCAGATCCTGGAGGGTGCGGCGCAGGGCCGGTTCCACGTTGTCGCGCCCGTGGGCGTTGCACCAGAGCTTGGAGGTAATCCACAGCTCCTCGCGCTTCACCTCGCCGGCCTCGATGGCGCTACGAATCGCCTCGCCCACCTCCGGCTCGTTGGCGTAGACGCTGGCACAGTCGATGTGGCGGTAGCCGAGCCGGATGGCTTCCCGCACCGCGGCTCCCACTTCACCCGGAGCCGATTTCCAGGTGCCCAGCCCCAGCAGGGGCATGGGGTCGCCATTGGCGAAGGTGGCGGTGCGCATGGGCTGAATTACCTCCACCAGCATCTTAGGTAGGCGGCCCAACGTGGCTTCAGCACCAACACCCATGCCCCGAAACACCCTGGCCTGCCAAGCGGCGCCATCGACGACGGGAATGGTGATGAACACCTTTCAATTCGACCTCAACGCAGAGCCAGCGCCGCTGCGGCGCCGCACGCTGCTGGCCCATGGGGTAGGCGATGCGGGCACGGGCATGGCCTCGGCCCTGGTGAGCATCTATGGCCTTCCTGCTCGATACCAATGTGATGTCAGAACTGCGCAAGCGGCGCCCCCATGGCGACGTGCTGGCCTGGCTCCAGGTGGTTAACGATGCCGATCTTCACCTCGCCAGTGTGACCATCGGCGAAATCCAGGCCGGCATCGAGCTCAGCCGCGACCAGGACCCCACCAAAGCGACCGAGATTGAGCAGTGGCTGAATCGGGTGTGCGACACCTTCAACATCCTCGCGATGGATGGCCCCGCCTACCGCTGCTGGGCCCAGTTGATGCATCGCCAGTCCGACACGCTCTATGAAAACGCGGTGATCGCCGCCAACGCCCGGGTGCATCAGCTCACGGTGGTGACGCACAACCTCAACGACTTCAGCCGGTTTGACATCCCTCTGCTGAATCCATTTTCCGTTGGCCTCTCGCCGAGTTGAGGCTGCTGCTCCTGGCCACCAACCTCAGCTGGGCCTGCAGGGGGTGACCAACGAGCAGATCGATCAGCTGCTGCATCGGCCCCGCCAGCCGCTGGCTGGAGCGGCAACTCGAGCACGGCTGGGCCACCTGGCCGATCACCAAGAACGGCGTGGTGCGGATCATGGTCCAACCGGCCTACCCCAATGCACAACCGGCTGCCCTGGTGGACCGGCTGCTTGGCCCACGCCAGATCACCGATGCCTACCTGCTGGCCCTGGCCGCGAGCCAGAGCAGCTGTTTCTCCAGCTTCGATCAGCGGATCAGCCTCGACCTGGTGCCCAGCGCCAATGCTGACCACCCCTGCCTGATCCCGTTCGCCTGAATCGATGGCTCTGGGGGCTCTGGCGGCGTGGAGAAGGCCACCTACAGCTTTAGCCAACGGTCGCTCTCCAGCTTGGAGGCGCGCGTGGCGCCCTGATGTTTTAGCGTTGACAGCAATGCTTTCAACGCAAGCGGAGGACATCGATGGCCACCCTCACGATCCGCAACCTCGACGAGCACACCAAGGCGCAACTGCGCGTTCAGGCCGCCCGCCATGGGCGATCGATGGAGGAGGAAGCTCGAACTATCCTCCGTGCCGCCATCGAAGCCACCCAGCCCACCGGAGCCGGCAAGGGGCTGGGCCGTCGCATTCAGGCCCACTTCGCCCAGCTCGGCGGCGTGGAGCTGGCCCTGCCTGATCGTTCCTCCTTACCCTCACCAGCCCAGTTCAGCCAGGAAGGTTTTCGGTGATCCTGCTCGACACCAATGTCATCTCGGAGCTGATGCGGCCGAAGCCAAACCCGGGGGTGCTGGGCTGGGCCGATGGTCTCGATCCCGAGGCGGTGGCAATTACAGCCATGAACGAGGCCGAGATCCTCCACGGCCTGGCCCGCCTACCGGCTGGACAACGTCAGTTGCGACTCCAACTGAGCTGGGAGGCGCTGGTGGCCGAGCTATTCAGCGGGCGGATCTGGCCCTTCAGCAGCGAAGCCGCCCACTGGTACGCCGAAGTACTGCGGCGACGCGAACGGCTGGCGCAGCCGATGGCGACAGCCGATGCGGTGATCGCGGCCACGGCCCTAGCCAATGGGGTGCCTCTGGCCACACGAGACGTCCACGACTTCGCCGAGATCGGCTTGATGTTGATCAATCCCTGGGACTGGGCCTGATCTGCCCCCGATTCCCGATCCAACGGCGACCACGCGAATGGGCCAGCAGTTCCGTGCGGCATCAGCCCTGCAAGTCCGAGAGCAGAGGTTGCCATCACCGCCACGCTCAGCAGTAGCAGCGATGGCCCATCTGCCGGGGAAAGGCCTCGCCGACGAATTGCCGCCGCTGGGGCTGCACCCGATCCACGATGGGGATGCATGGGGGACGCCGATCTTGCGGAGCTTTGCCGAATGCTTCGCCTAAGGTCATTTCTGCTTGGCTCTGTGTGACTAAGAGGTGACTGCATCTGATCAGCAGCCCTCAGCAGCAACCTGCATGAGCACCCCGCATGACTGAGGTTCTGCTGGCCCTCGGACTGATTGCGCTGGTCGGCAGCCTGCTGCGCTACCTGTTTGTTGATCTGGATGTGGAGGCCGCGCGCAGAACCATCGGCATGCTCGTGCTGAATGTGTTTCTGCCGGCCCTGGTGTTCCGGGTGATCTGCAGCGTGCCGACCGGAGTCGAAATGGTTCAGATCCCGCTGGTAATGGGGATCAGCGTGGCGTGCTGCCTGGCTCTAGCGGTGCTGCTCTTTCGCCCCCTGGGGCTGCGTTCCGAAGAAAAGGGAGCCCTGATTCTCGCCAGCGCCTTCGGCAATGTCACCTACCTGGGGCTGCCGGTGCTGCAGGGGCTATTCCCTTCGCTCTCCCTGCAGGTCGCGAAGGTGGCCATCCTCAGCGAGGTGGCCACCACACCCCTCAATCTCAGCGTGGGAGTGGCCCTGGGCGAGAGCTTCAGCGGCAAGCCGCGCAGCGGTGTGCTGCGGCAGGCCTTCCGGGCCGTGGCCACGATGCCGGCGCTCTGGGCCATCGTTCTGGCCCTGTCCTGGACCGCCAGTGGCGTGCCGGTGCCGGGCTTTCTGATGGAAGCCACGCGGATTCTCGGTAACACCGTCACCGGGTTGATGATGCTGTCGCTCGGCATGGGGCTGCGCTACCGCCGCATCCACCAACCATTGCCTCTGCTGCTGGCCAGTGCCATCAAGTTACTGGTGTCACCGCTGGTGGTGTTAGCCGCAGCCAGCTGGATCGGCCTGCAGCAGCCATACCTACAGGCCGTGGTGCTGGAGGGGGCCATGCCCACCCAGCTGCTCACCTTCGTGATCGCCGATCGGGTCGGTCTGGATGTGGAGCGTCTGGCGGTCTGCATCCTGATCAACACCGCCGCGTCGTTCGTGACGATCCCGCTGCTCAATGGCTGGCTGTTCGGTTGATCCGGCCTTCAGCTACGCAACCGAGTTCATCCCCGTGTGCCTGGCCGGCCGGCCCGATCTACAGACGGCTCGAGCCGTGGAGCCCTGAAGCTGGAGCGAGCATAGCGGCCACATCCGCCGCCAACACGGTGCGTGGCTGTCCCTACCTATTGGATGATGCCTTCATGACACATGACTTCGAGGATTGGCCTGTCAAATGAGCTGGAAACAAGCGAAATGGGTGCTACTAGCCGGAGGAGCAGCGGCCGGGATCCTTTTAAGCAGCTATCCAACGACACCCCAGCTCTCGCGCTGCCCTGAGATCGGTAGCCTCCCTGGCATCGTGCTGGGAATGTTCATGGCC
>NZ_JAGQCQ010000144.1:0-8871 GCF_024346275.1 Cyanobium sp. BA20m-p-22 | reverse complement strand
CAGCCGCGAGCCGGAGAGGTCGGCCTCATGCCAGAAGGAGCGCTGGGCCTGGGCTTCCGAGAGGTCAGCCCCCCACAGCAAGGCCTGCTGGAAGCGGCAGCCCTCGAGCTGGGACCGGTGGAAGCGCGCCCGGCCGAAGCGGGCCTCCTTGAAGCAGCTGGCGCGCAGATCGCAGTTGGATAGGTCCAGATCCACCCCGTCGAGATCCCGCAACCGCAAGCCTGGAAATTGGCGCTGGCCAGCGGCCAGGGCGCTGTTCAGCTCCTCCAGCGATTGCGGAGACCCCTCGCCGCCGGCCATCAGAGGATGGCGGCGAGGGCGTCGAGCTGGTGGCGTCGGGTGGCCAGCAGCAGCTTCTCGGCTTGGCCCAGAAGCTTGAACACTGCTTTGTCGATCACCTCGTAAAACACCAGAGAGCCCTCGGGCCGGCGCTGCACCACTCCGGCGATGGTGAGCAGTTTGAGGTGTTTCGACACCAGGGCCTGGCTGAGCCCCGTGGCCTCCACCACTGCCGTGACGTTGAGGGGACCGCCCCGCAGGGCCTCGAGCACCGCCAGCCGGTTTGGCTCGGAGAACACCTTGAAGTATTCGGCCAGGGCTTCCATGCGGTGGATCGGCGAGGGAGGTGGCCGGGGGATGGCCAGCCATAAGCCTAACCCATCCTCTCGCTAGCGGATCACCGCGAAATCCAGCTACGGCATTTCACGTGTATCACGATGACGTTATGCTGTGCTCTGGATATTGCCTTTTCTGTTTTGACCGCTTCCCTCGCGCCCACTTGTCCCGCGCCGCCAGCCACCTCGCCCCAGTCGGTGTGGCTGGGGCCTTGGCCCCAGCGGGAGGTCCTGTTGGAGCGCCAGCATGACCGCCTCGAGGCCCTGCTCGCCGATCTGGTGGATCGCCACTGTCTGGTCGATGCGGAGCGCAGCGCCATAGAGCTGCTGGCGGATTGCCGCGACTGCGAGCTGTTGTTGCGGGGGGTGCGCCTGCATTTGCGGCTAGAGGAGCGCTGGCTCGGCCAGTGCGGCTGTCTTTGCCCAAGCCATCGGGCTGCCCACGGCGAGGCCATCGCTGCGGCCGCTGCCCGCTGGGCGGTCGTCGAAAAACTGAGGAGCAGCCGGCTCCCCTGGTTGATGGATCTCCAGCAGTGGTTCCACGGCCATCGTCGCGGTGCCGATGCCATCGCCTATGCCCGCGCCGCCACCCTCGTCACCCCCACCAAACGATGACCAGCACCGCACCCCACCTGCGCGAAGACCTGCTCACCCCGCGTTTCTACACAACCGAAATTGAGAAGGCCGCCAAAACCGATCTCGAGGGGCAGGGCGCCGTCTTCGAGGCGATGCTCAACGAAATGGAAGCCGATTACAACCGCCATCACTTCGATCGCAAGGTTCCCCTCGATCGGCTGCGTGGTCTCAATAGCGAGGAGAAAGATGCCTACGAGAGCTACCTGGTGCGCAGCTGCGTGTCGGAGTTTTCCGGCTTCCTGTTGTTCAAGGAGCTCTCGCGCCAGCTTCAGAAGGCAGGCCGCCTGGACTTGAGCCGCCTCTTCAATTTGATGGCCCGCGATGAGGCCCGCCACGCTGGCTTCCTCAACAGGGCCCTGGTTGCCGAGGGCATTGAGATCGATCTGCCGGCCTTGAGCGTCAAGCGGCCAGTTACCTGGTTTCTGCTGAGCTGGGTGCTCTATTCGGTGTATCTATCGGAGAAGTTCGGCTACTGGCGTTATATCCTCATCGATCGCCATCTCAAGGCCCATCCGGAAAATGCCTTCGCCCCCCTGTTTGATTTCTTTGAGCCCTGGTGCCAGGACGAGAACCGCCACGGCGACATCTTCAATATGCTTCTGCGCTGCTGGCCGGGGTTGCGGCAGGGACTGCGTGGCCGGCTGCTGAGTCGCATCTTCCTGTGGAGTGTGTTTCTCACCCACAGCCTGACGGTGTGTGAGCGGGGCAACTTCTACAAGCTGCTGGGCATGGATCCGAGCCGCTTCGATGAAGAGGTGATGCGCAACACCAACCGCACAGCCCGCCGTGCTTTTCCGGTGGTGTTCGATCTGGAGGGCCGCGCCTATTTCGAGCTGCGTGATCAGCTGGTGGAGGTGTTCCGGGCTATCAAATCCAGCGCGGAGGAGCCCGCAAGCCCTGCACGGTTGCTGAAGTCTCTCGGCCTGAAGGCCCACTTTGCAGGCTTGCTGTTTCGCCAGTTCAGCCAGCCGATGGTGCCATCCTCTGGGGCAATCGCGTGAGGGCGGCCATCTCCCTGCCCGCCCTTAAGCAGGGGGTGAAGGTGGTGCCTGGACGCTTGCCGTTCAGCGCCGGAACGGTGTTGTTCATGGTGGCGATCCATGCCCTGGCGTTGGTCGCCCTGTTGCCACGCTTCTGGAGCCCAACAGCACTGCTGGTCCTTTTGGGGCTGTACTGGCTCACCGCCTGTGTGGGGGTGACCCTGGGTTATCACCGTCTGTTGGCCCACAGAGCTTTTCAGGTGCCCAGGTGGCTTGAGCTGGTTATCGCTACCTGCGGTGCCCTCAGCTGCCAGCACGGTCCGATCGACTGGGTGGGCTTGCATCGCCATCACCATCTGCACTCCGACGATCCAGCTGACCACCACAACAGTCATCTCGGCTTCTGGTGGAGCCACTTCGCCTGGATGCTGCACACCGTGCCAGCCAAGCAGTATGTGCGCCAACTCACCCCCGACCTCCAACAGATTCCCTACCACCGCTGGTTAAACCGCAACTTTCTGCTGCTGCAGTTGCCCCTGGCGGCGGCTCTCTATGGGCTGGGTCAGGCGAGCGGAGCGGGTGGTTGGGCCCTTGTGCTCTGGGGCATTCCCCTCCGCCTGGTGTTTGTATATCACGCAACTTGGCTGGTCAATTCAGCCACCCATCGGTGGGGCTACGTGAGCCATAGGAGCGGTGATAGCTCCCGCAATAACTGGTGGGTGGCCCTGCTCACCTTCGGTGAGGGCTGGCATAACAACCATCACGCCTACCCCAGTAGTGCCCGCATGGGCTTTCGCTGGTGGGAGCTCGATCTCACCTGGTGGCACATCCAGATGCTGGGCCGGCTTGGTCTGGCCCGTCGAATTCGCCTGGCTGCCCCCCTCCACTCTCCATCTCAATGACACTTTCCATTGCCATTGCAGATATCACTTCTCCTGCCTATCTCGATGCCTACAGCCGCATCAATGGTGTGGTTGTGATTGGTGAAGGTTTGGCCGATCGCCATTTTCGGCTGCTGGCCAAGGCCATCCCAGCAGACGGGCCCGAGCTGCTGCGCCTCGCTGCCATGGAGGGGCGCCATGCCCGTGAGTTCATTGGCTGTGGCCACCACCTCGGCATCAAGCCAGATCTGCTACTGGCCAAACAGCTTTTCGACCCGCTACATGATTTGTTCCTGGAGTGCGATCGCTCTGGTGACCTGGCGGGATGCCTGGTGATCCAGGGGTTGGTGGTGGAGTGTTTCGCCGTGGCGGCCTATCGCCACTACCTGCCGGTGGCCGATGCCTATGCACGCCCCATTACTGCCCGTGTTCTCAAGGATGAGGCGGAGCACCTGAATTACGCCGAGTCTTGGCTGAAATCCCGCTTTCCTGAACTGGAGCCGGCCATGAGCTCCAGCTGCCGCAAGGTTCTGCCCGTCACCACAGCAATCCTGCAGGCCGTTGCTCCCGACATGCGTGCCATTGGGATGGATCCGCTCGACCTGGTGGCCAGCTTCTTTGAGTTGTTCCAGTCCTGCCTTGAAACGGTCGGCTACGACGCCAAAACAGCGAGCCGCCTGATTGTTTCTGCTGCGGCCTCCGCTCCGATGGCCAGGGCGACAAGCAAGAGCGCTACAACGAAACTATGCTAGCGTTATTCAAATGCAACTCCCTCCATGCACTCCCCCCAGGCTGAGCCCATCTCAGACCACGCCGACCAGGCCGATGCTGCTCTCCGTGAGGGCTTCGGTCCGCGGGTGCGCAAGCTCCATGCCCGCATCGGTCGTGCCCATCACCAAGCCGAGGGCATGCCATTTGCCAAAGCCTTGCTCGATGACCAGGTCAGCCCCTTGCAGTTGGCGGCGTTGGTTCGGGCCTTGGGGGCGCCCTATGCATTTTTAGAGCAACAGCTGCCTGAGGCGGCTGCGGCCCTCGGGGCCAGTGCTGCGCCTTGGCCGCACCTGGCCAGAACCGCAGTTTTGGCCCACGATTGTGCCCAGCTGGCGACGCTGCCAGCCACGCCTCCTTCGGCGGCGGCAGCCATCTGGCTGGAGCAGCTGCGGGTACTGGCCCAGCAGGCCCCCCATCGCCTGATGGCCCATGTCTATGTGCGCTACGGCGGCGACCTCTCGGGCGGGCAACAGCTGGCCGCCCATGCCAACGCCATTCTGGAGAGCCATCAGCTGCCCGCTCTGGACTTCTGGGCACCACGAAAAATTACCTGTTGCGGTGACGGCTCGACAATAATGAGTAGTCAAGGGAATGAGTCTCATGGGCTGCCCCCCGCAGGTTTTCGAATTTTTCGTGGTGCCCTTCTGGTGTTTTGAACGTTCCACCGCTGAACTCAAGCAATCCCTGCACGACGCTTTTGAGCAGCTCGATCTTTCGACAGCTGAAGAGGAGGAATTGTTGAGTGAAGCCGAATTGGCTTTCGCTGCTACTCAGCGCCTGTTGGCGGAACTGGCCGATTTGCCCCAACCCTGAATCCTGGGGCTGCTGCGCCCTTCCCATCCTGGCTTGTATTTACAAATGTTGCCCCCCGCTCCTGACACCACGACGTCAACGCGGCTTACGCCGATTGAGTTACTGCTCAAGTACGACAAACCCGTTCCTCGCTACACCAGTTATCCCACAGCTGGAGCCTTCAGTTCAGCAGTGGGCAACGCTCAGCTGAAAGCACAGTTGGCAGAGCCCTGTAACGAGCCCCTATCGCTATATGTGCATGTGCCCTTCTGTCGCCACGCTTGCTGGTATTGCGGCTGCAATCGGGTCACCACCCAACTGGGTTCGAAGGTGGTTGCTCCCTATCTGGCGGCATTGGCCCAGGAGCTCCAGCTGGTGACTGCCGCCATGCCCCAGCGCCGAGCCCTGGCCCAGTTGCACCTAGGCGGGGGCACTCCCAATTACCTCAATGACGCGGAAATGGCGACGTTGTGGGGGTTGATTGAGCAGCACTTTGATCTCGCGCCCCAGCTGGAGGCGTCGATCGAGCTGAACCCTGAGTTCGTCTCTCGTGATCAGGCCATGGAGTTGCGTAGGCTTGGCTTTAACCGCATCAGCTTTGGCATCCAGGATGCAGATCCAGAAGTTCAGAAGGCGGTCAATCGGGTGGTGCCAGTTGACCAGTTATGTCGGGTCATGGCCTGGTTGCGGGAGGCTGATTTTGAAAGCATAAACGTAGATTTGATTTGTGGTTTGCCCTTGCAGACAATCAGCCGATTTCAGGCCACCCTGGATTTGGTTTGCAAGCGGGGGCCCGATCGTATTTCGATGTTTTCCTTTGCCTATTTACCGGAGCAGTTACCGCTCCAGCGCAAGATAGAAGCGGCTGATCTGCCCAGCCCCCGGGAGCGACTTGCCATGCTTCAGGTAGCCAGAGATCAGTTTTGCGCCAATGGCTATGAAGCGATTGGTCTGGACCATTACGCCCTTAATGGCGACAGCTTGGCGGAGGCAGCCCGAGCAGGAACGTTGCATCGCAATTTTCAGGGCTACACAACAGGTGGTGACCTGGATCTGCTGGGGGTAGGCCCTACAGCAATCAGTCAGTTTCCAGGCCTTTTTTCACAGAATCATCGCGACCTCAAGGCCTACTATCAAGCCTTAGGCTCGGGTTGCCTGCCTACGGAGCGGGGCCTGGTGGTGGATGATCCCGATCTACTTGAGCGCCGCTCATTGATCAAGCAGGTGATGTGTCAATTCCAGGTTGACCTCCCCTTACATCGCTATCCCCAGGAATGGCTAGACCTCCAGGCCCTGGCTCGCGATGGCTTGGTCAACCTGAGGGAATCCAAGGGGATTGGTACGGCTTCTGTGACCCCCGAAGGCCGCTGGCTCCTGCGCAGTATTGCTGCAGTGCTGGATCCGCTTCAGCGGCAGCAGGCCCGCGGCTCACGCCTGATCTGAAGCCCCATAAGGGCCAGAAGGGACACTTTTAATTGGGCACTTTAATTAGGCATTGTCACGAATTCCTCTGCCACTGAGGGATGCAGGGCCATGGTGCGGTCGAAGTCGGCCTTGGTGGCTCCCATGCCAATGGCGATCGCTGCCATCTGGATGATTTCAGCGGCGTGTTCGCCCACCATGTGGCAGCCAAGCACCTTGTTGCTGGCGGTCTCCACGATCAGCTTGAGCAACACCTTGGGACCTCTGGCCGGCAGGGCCTGACTCATCGGGCGGAAGCGGGCCCGGTGCAGCTTGATTCCATCGATGCCGAAGCGCTCGATTGCCTGTTCTTCGGTAAGCCCCACGCTGGCCAACTCCGGCTGGGCAAATACCGCGCTGGCCACCAGGCTGTGGTCTACCTGGCGTGGCCTGTGGCCGTATACCGTGTCGGCAAAGGCGCGGCCCTCATCCACCGCAACTGGGGTCAGGTTGATGCGGTCTGTGACATCTCCCACCGCATAGATGCCGGCCACGTTGGTGCACTGGTCGCCATCTACCGGAATGCGGTAGCCCTCCACGGCCACGCCGGCAGCCTCCAGGTTGAGCCCATGCAGGAAAGGCCTGCGGCCGGTGGCCAGCAGCACGCCACCGCAGGCGATCGACTCGCCGCTCTGGGTAGTGACGCTGAGTTCGCCGGGGGCGCACTGGCCGGTGATCGCCGCTGGGGAGTGGGCGAAGCGGATCTCGACGCCCTCTGCCTCCATACCGGCGCGCACCGCTTCGCTGGCTTCGCGGTCGAAGCCGCGCAGCAGGTGATCGTCGCGCACCAGCTGGGTCACCTGCACGCCTAAGCCATTGAGGATGCCGGCGAATTCGCAGGCGATGAAGCCGGCACCCACCACAACCACCCGTTCGGGGAAGCGCTCCAGTTCAAATAGATCGTCGCTGAGCCAGGCCAATTCGGCGCCGGGGATCTCGGGGCGATGGGGCCGGCCGCCCACAGCAATCAGGATCCGCTTGGCGTGGAGCTCCTGCTCGCTGCCATCTGCCGCCGTCACCATCAGGCTCGTGGGTCCGCTGAAGCGTCCCCAGCCCCGCAGCAGCTCCACTCCGGCCTTCTCCAGCAAGCCGATGTGCAGTGTGTTGAGCCGATCCACCTCAGCCCGCACGTTGGCCAGGAGGGTGGCGCTATCAGGTTGCACTGCGTTGATTTTCCAGCCGTAGCTAGGTGCGTCGGCCAGCAGGTGCCTGTAGGCCGAGCCGTACACGAGCAATTTCTTCGGCACACAGCCGCGGATTACGCAGGTGCCGCCCACCCGGTCACCCTCCACGATCGCCACCCGCGCACCGTGGAGCGCGGCGCGTTTGGCTGCAGCTAGGCCGCCGGAGCCGGCACCGAGCACGATCAGGTCAAAAGGGACTTGCATGGATCAGGCGAGCGCGGAGAGGTGAATGTTCTTTATTACGCTGTCGGGCAGATTGCGGGATATGGGGCAGAGCTTCATCCGCTCCTCCAGAAAGGCGATGGAGTCGGTGCTGGGCTGGGAAGACTCGCCTGCAGCCAGCTGCTCGATGCGAATTCGGAAATCGCCCACCACGGAGCTCACGATCCAATCGCTGCTGGTTGTCACCTCAAAGTCTGCATCCACCTGCTGCAGGGGGATCTGCCTCTCATTGGCATTGGCCACCAGGTAGAAGTGCTGACAGAGCAACAGTGAAATCAGATAGAGCCGAAAGCCCGGCATGGTGATGCTGAGTTGCTGGGGCTCCCATAGGCCACTATCGGCGAGGAATTCCACCACCAGGTTGCTGGTTTGGTACTCCGGTGCTCGATGGCTGCTGCGAAGCCTGAACTGGAAATTGCGTTCGTTCTGCTCAGGCATGGAGGCAAGGGAAAGGGTTGGTGGATGGGCAGGTCGGCTAGTTCTTTCCCTAGGCCCTCACCCGGTTCCATGGCATCACCGCCAGGAGCCTGGCCATGCCGCAGAAGCCGCTAACACCGGCAAATACCAGCCCTGCTCCCACGAACCAGCTGAGCAGGATCCAGGCTGGGGCTAGGGCATGGCTGAGAATTTGTCCAAGCAGCACCAGGGACCCGGCGGCGATCTGCACCTGACGCATCAGGGGTAGGGGCGCGTTTTGGAGCTTGCGCACCGGCAGCCCGGCCTGCTGCCAGGCCGGAACGCCGCCTTCCAGGTCGACCACGGGATGGGGATGGCCCTGCTGCAGAAGCTGGGTCAGGGCCCTGGTGCTGCGGTTGCCGCTCTGGCACACCAGCACCAGGGGGCCTTGGGGCAGGTTGGCCTGGGTGATGCGCGAGAGGGGCACGTTCAGGCTGCCGGCGATATGGCCACCGGCGTATTCCATTGGTTCGCGCACGTCGACCACCTTGACCCGCTGCTCAGCCAACTGCTGGGCCAGGTCGTGAACGGTGATGCGCTGGCTGGTTGCTTGGGCAATGGCTTAGTACTGCTCTCACTTATATGACTATAGCCGCATAAAGGGCAGAAACGCCCCAATGGGGCCCTGTCGCGCCCAATTTTTAGCTTGCGATGGTAGGTTGATTGATTCTGTCGCTTGAGAAATTGAAATTCTCGAATCTGGGATTGCTTGCGGTTTCCTTGATCGGCGGTGCCGGAATGAGCGCCCATGCACAACAAGCCAATCTCATGACCGCATATAACCGTCAGCAGCTTACGCGTGCTGTTTGTATGGATGCTGGCACCACCAGCAAGATCATCATTGCCTCAATGGACCTACTGACAAGTACGCCAT
>NZ_JAGQCQ010000143.1:0-8953 GCF_024346275.1 Cyanobium sp. BA20m-p-22 | reverse complement strand
CCAGAGATGAACGTCTCCGCACGGTGGAGGTGCGTCCTGACATGCAGGAGAAAAACGATTTGCCCTTTCCTTCGGACATCAATGCCGCCTTCATCGAGCAGCTGTGGTCAATGATCCTCGAGAGTCAGGCCCTGGCCAGTTATGACCTGATTGCCTTCCTGCCCCTCACGGGCGAGCCAGGCATCGACCCCTGCCTGGAGAACGACGGCATCCGCTCCGTGGAAGGGGCCTATCGCGCCTGGGTTGATGCCGCATTCAAGCAGCTCTATCGCCATGACCTGCCTGCCCGCTGTCCCCAGGCCTTCCGGGTAGTGGAGATCAGCGGTGGCAGGCCTGAGCGGGTCAAATCGCTGGAAGAGGCGATCGGATTGGTCTGAATCTGCCACCCCTGAATCTGAAAGCCCTGAATCTGAAAGCCCTGAATCTGATAGCCCTACCAGGGCAGTACCTCGCCATTGGAGTGCCAGAACGTGCCGCTGGTCTCCAGGGTGAGGGCGTCAATGCGGGCTAGCAGACCTGTCACGGCCTGCTCGGGGCTGATGCCCTGGGGGTTGAAGTTGATCATCCGGGTACGCACCAGGCCCGGATGCAGTATTGCCACGGCAATGCCCCGGGGGCGCAGGTCGATCGCCAGCGATTTACCCGCCATGTTCAGCGCCACCTTCGACATGCGGTAGCCGTAGGAACCGCCGGAGCCGTTGTCGTCGATTGAGCCCATACGGCTGGTCATCAGTGCCAGCTTCGAGCCGCTGGCCAGATTCGGCAGCAGGGCGCGAACCAGGCGTAGGGGTGCCAGAGCGTTCACTTCAAACTGGCGCCGCAGGCTGTCGGGGTCGAGCTCCTCCAGCGAGGAGCGCTCGAGGATGCCCGCATTGAGGATCAGCCCAGCCAGCACCAGCCCATCGAGCCGCTGCACCAGTTCAGCGATGGCGGCTTCAGCAGTGAGATCGATCCCCGCCTCGATGCGCACCCCCAGGGCCTCTAGCTCCGGAGAGGCCGTGCGGCATAGCGCTATCACCTGCTCACCCCGGGCCTGCAGCTGGCTGCAGTACTCCAGGCCGATGCCGCGGTTGGTGCCGGTTACCAGATAGGTCGCCATCAGTGGCCAGAACGCAGATATCCCCATGCTGACGCCAAGGCCAGAGCCAAAGACGGCCAGAACAGCCACCAGCCGACCAGTTGGGTCCAGCCGGCCCCTGCCCAGGGCCAGAGCAGCAGCAGCAAGCTGGTGAACTGCAGCACAGTTTTCGCCTTGCCGCTCCAGGAGGCGGGCCCGCCGCTGGTTTCGGCGGCGCGCCAGCCAGAGATCAGCAGTTCCCGGGCCAGCAGAAGCCAGATCGCCCAGAGGGGCACCATCCCCTTGGCTCCGAGCCAAAGCAGGGGCGCCGCGATCAAAATTTTGTCGGTGAGGGGGTCGAGACGGGCACCCCACACAGAGCCGCCGCCCGCCCGCCTGGCCAGCACCCCATCGACCCAGTCGCTCAAGCCGCCCAGCAGCAGCAGCAGCCAGGCCAGGGTGAGCTGGCCACTAGTCAAAGCCAGGATCAGTGGCAGGCCCAGGGCGGCCCGGCCCAGGGTGAGGCCATCGGCCAGTTGGCGGGTTCTAGATGGTCTGCTGCCTTTGTTTGTCATGCCCGCCGAGCTCGACCCCAGAATGGCTCCAGTCTTGTCTCTTCGCCCGTGGTGCAACAGCTGGTTTCTGCCGTGATGTCGGCCCCGGTGCTGAGCGTTGGCGCCGACAGCCCCCTGCAGGAGGCCGTGCAACTTATGAGTGAGCACCACATCAGCGGTCTGCCCGTGCTGGATCCAGCCGGGGCGCTGGTCGGCGAACTCACCGAACAGGACCTGATGGTGCGCGAAAGCGGCTTCCACAGCGGCCCCTACGTGATGCTGCTCGATGCGGTGATCTACTTGCGCAATCCGCTCAACTGGGACAAGGAGGTGCACCAGGTCTTGGGCAGCACCGTCGCTGAGGTGATGAATGCCAAGGTGCACACCTGCAGTGCCGACCTGCCCCTACCGGATGCGGCCAAGCTGCTGCACGAGCGCAGCACCCAGCGCCTGTTTGTGATTGATTCAGCCAAAAAGCCGGTGGGCGTAATCACGCGGGGGGATGTGGTGCGGGCCCTGGCGGCGGCAGGCTGATCAGCAAGCGCCCTGCCACCTGCCGCTGGCAACCAGGGGAGAGTGGCGAACCTGGCGTGCCCGGCCCAGATAGACCCAGGCGAAGGGCCCTTGCCATAGCTCGAGCCAGTAGCGCTGGAACAGCCGGGGAGCCCCCTCGAATCGGTCCAGTCGCTCGAGCATCGGGGCGCTCACCCGGTAGAGCTCCCCGTGGAGAAGGGCCGTCTCCCCGGGGCTGGCGACCGCCATCGGGAACGGCCCCAGGTCAAATAGCTGTAAACCGGCCAGTTGGGCTTCGCCAAGCCAGGCTGCACCGTCAAGCCAGGCGTGGCTGGCCTGTTGGCGCTTAAGGCTGCCATAGACAAACACCCTGGTCGGCCCAGCCCCGTCAGTGATAATTGGATTGTTTGCCCAGCCCTCATCCATGACTATCGCTTTGTTGGTCGCTCTGGCCGGTTCCTTGGTGCTGATGGCTGTGATCGTCAAGCGCCTGGAGCAGGCCTGAAACCTGAACCGACTTGCCCGAGCTCCGCTTAGCCGCGTACATGGCGTTGTCTGCGGCTGATAGAAGCTGCTCGCGGCTCTCACCGTGGTCTGGGTAGCGGGCTATGCCCACGCTGGCCGAGATGTTGATCGCCCGGTTAAGCTCCAGAGAGGGGAGGCGACTTGAATCGACCAGCTTCCTGGCCATGGCCTCCAATTCGGCGCAATTGCCTGCCTCCGGCACCAGCACCACAAATTCATCGCCACCCTGACGACAGAGCAGGTCGCCGTCGCGGATCACCTTGCTGAAGCGTTCGGCGACGATCTCGAGCACCTGGTCACCAACCTTGTGGCCAAATTTGTCATTAACCAACTTGAACCCATCCAGGTCGAGATAGAGCAGGCCCAGGGCGTGGCCGTGGCGCTTTGCTAGGGCCAGGTGGCGCTCCAATTGCTCCATCAACATTGAGCGATTTGCAAGGCCAGTGAGGGTGTCGTGCATGGCCATGTAGCGCATGGACTGTTCGGCCTGATGGCGCTCGGTGACGTCCTGATACATCCCCACGAAGTAACGGGGTTGAAGCTTTTCATCTCGCACGGTTGTGATGCTGAGGTGATGACAGCGAATTTCCCCATTGCGCAACTTGTTCCACAAGTCCCCTTCCCAGTAGCTCTTTTGGTTGAGATCTTTGCGCATCTGTTCGTAAAAAGCTGCATCATGCCTGCCGGATTTGAGCAGGTTGGTACGTTGTCCTTTGATTTCTGAGAGGCGAAAGCCGGTGAGTTGGCTAAAGCTGTTGTTTGCCATCAGAATCTGGCCGTCTGGATTTGTTACAACAATTCCCTGGCTACTCTCTTCAAACACCGTGCTGGCAAGAGCCCGCTCCTGGCTGGCGGCCTCACTGATTACCAGAGCTTGCCGGGTGGCCAGATGGTTGGCCACCAATATGTGGGTGACGAGGGCTGCAACGATGCTGGTGCTACCCCCGAGGAGCAGGTTAATCCAATAGGCACTGGTGATTCCATTTGGCCCCACCAGCCTCGGTGAAAGCTGAACACCGACCAACCAAGTGCGGCCACCTATGTGGAGCGGCTCATAGGAAGGATGGCTGAGTTGCTGGCGGGGGACCAGCTTAAGGTTGTCGTAGAGCAGTTGACTGGCAAAGGGCCGGTCGCCATCGAAAACCAGCACACCGGTGCCAGCCATATCGGTATTATCAATGCTTGCTATTGAACTGTTCACCAAATCGTTCATACGCAGTGGCGAGTAAGCCCAACCCAGCAGCTTGCGGGTACTGGCTCCTGGCAAAAGACCCCGGTCGGCGTAAACGGGCAAATAGATAAGTACTCCCCGCTGCATATCCTCCTGGGTTTCCTGCACCAATTTCACCTTGCCGCTGAGGCTGGCGGCACCCGTCTGCCAGGCCGCCTGCATCGCCTGGCGCCGAGTTGGCTCGCTGTACATGTCAAAGCCGAAGGCCCGCTGATTGCGCCAGTCGAAGGGCTCGAGGAATTCGATTGAGCTATAGAGAGCCCTTGGCCCTGGCGGCCGGACGCTGAAGTTGGCAAATCCTTCTGAGCGGATACGTTGTTCATAAGCCTCCAGCAGGGGGGCCGGAATCAAGCGGGCAAAGCCAACCCCTTGCACACCTTTGAGCTGGCCAGTGTGGAGGGCTACGGTTTGATAATAGGTTGCGAAATTATCGCGGTTAACTTCAACTGATGAGTTAAACAAACCCACCACCCCAGCCAACATGGAGATATTGATCTCAAGCTTGCTGCGCAAGGCATCGCTGACGTTATCGAGCAGGGTACTTTCAATGCGCAGGTGTTCCTGCTCCCCAAAGCGCCTGGTCTGCTCGCTCACCGCCCCGGTGCCGGCCAGCCCAATCGTCAACACAACCCAAGGCAGCAGGGCAATGGTGCGTTGCCTGCCCCAGGAGTTGATTAGCCCCCCTATCAGTACCCGGGGAGCAACTCTCACATCAGGTGATCTAAAATGAAACCTATTCTAGGCTGATACCAGCATCTGCTGGGGAATAGGCTCGGCGAGCACGGGGCGGCAGGGGGTGTACTACTGTGTATGGGTAGTGGGCAGTCGAGGGGCGATAGACAAAAAGCAACACCGCTGAAGCTAGCTTTTTGGTCCCCACGCAGATTATAAGCAATGGTGCTTCAAGTTAGTAGAACACATATCCAAATCAAGCCTGATCCTGCCCGGGTTTTTTTCAGGCCATTTGAGTCCAGTAGCAAGGAACGTAGTCAAAGGATTGTGGCCCGAGTAACGGCCATGTCCCGCTCTGAGGCAGAGCAAGAAGCTGCCATCATGCTGGAGCGATTTGAGGGTCGCCATGAAAAGCTCCAGGCATTTCTGCTCAGTCGCTTCGAGCATGTACGCGAACAACTGATCACGGATCAGCCACTTAATCGCTGCGAACGCTTGCTGATTGGTGCCTATTTCACGCTGGAATATTCCCTGGAAGCGGCTGCGCTCTTCAACCCATCAATCGTGCCCCACCCGGATCAGTCTGGGCTGGAGTCAGGCTGCCTGCGCTTTGTGCTCAGTCTGAGGGCTACGGGCGAGGGCCATATCTCCTCGATTGTTTTTCGAACTGGTGTGATCAGTCGCCAGATTGGCATCTCCCTAGATGAGCCCAGCCCCTTCGTGGCAGCTGCAGATGTGCATCCAAACCCAAGTTATGACAAACACCTATTCGAGCGCAAACTGCTCGAATTAGGCTTACTTTCGGCATTGACCCAGCAATTGATGGATCAATTGCCCGACCATTTTAGTTTTGAGCAGCTCACCCTGCTTTCCAACCAAGCCCTGCGCCGTGATCGCCTGGGCAATGGAGATGCCGTTCGCATGGTGGAGAGTGTGCTTTCACTGGCCAGGGCAAATTACGAGATCAGCTTTAACACTGGTGATGATTGCTCGGAGCGGGCCATCTTTCCCACCTCTCCCACGGAAAGAAGAGGTATCGAGGATGCTCGTTTCGTCGCCTTTGAGGATGGGGGGCAAACAACATATTATGCAACCTATAGTGCCTATGATGGTCAACTTGTATTCCCCCAGTTGCTTGAAACCAGGGATTTTACCAAGTTCAAAATAAGCACCCTCAATGGTCCAGAAGTGGAGAATAAGGGCATGGCCCTTTTCCCACGCAAGCTAGGAGATTGCTATGCGATGCTCTCCAGGCAAGATGGGGAGAATATTTACTTAATGTATTCTGACCAGCTCCACTTCTGGCATGAGAAGAAAATCCTGATGCGGCCCACCTATCCATGGGAGTTCGTTCAGGTTGGCAATTGCGGCTCCCCGATAGAAACCGATGCCGGCTGGCTCGTTTTAACCCATGGAGTCGGGCCAATGCGACGCTATACAGTTGGAGCTATCCTTTTGGATCTAAATGATCCAGGTCAGTTGATCGGCCGTCTCAAGCAGCCACTGCTAGAGCCAACCCAGGAGGAAAGGGAGGGATATGTGCCGAACGTTGTCTATAGTTGTGGCTCCCTTATTCATAACGGAACACTGATTATCCCCTACGCCATGAGCGACCAGTCAAGCAGCTTTGCCACCGTGCCAGTTGATCAGTTGCTGAATGAATTAATGAGCAACCCAGTGGAGCAATACTCATGAAGCCAAATCCGGTTCGCAAGATTGCAATTATTGGCGATTACCTGCCACGAAAGTGCGGTATCGCCACCTTCTCCCACTCCGTTTATCGAGCCCTCAGCGAAGATACGGCCACTAATGAATGTTTCATTGTGGCGGTTAACGACGTGCCTGAGGGATATGCCTATCCGCCTGAAGTTCGCTTCGAGATTGAAGAGCAGGACCTAACCAGCTATCGCCGTGCTGCCGACTTCCTCAATCTTACTGACACAGACGTCATCTGCCTACAGCACGAATTTGGTATCTACGGCGGGCCGGCTGGTAGCCATATCCTCACCTTGTTGCGCCATGTTCACATACCGGTTGTTACCCAGCTCCACACGGTACTGGAGGAACCCAGCGTTGAACAGCTGCAGGTGATGAAGGAGCTGGCTGCCCTCTCTGCCCGAATCATTGTGATGAGCGAGCGGGGGCGCCAAATCCTCGTGGATATCTATGGATTGGAGGCTGACCACCTAGATGTCATCCCCCATGGGGTGCCAGATATGCCCTTCGTTGATCCCAATTACTACAAGGATCAGTTTGGTGTCGAGGGGAAACAGGTTCTGCTCACCTTTGGGCTAATTTCGCCTGCAAAGGGCATTGAGAATGTTATCCGTGCCTTGCCCGAAGTTATCAAGATATTTCCAGAGATGGTTTATATCGTTCTTGGCGCCACCCATCCCCACCTCTTGCGTGAGCAGGGTGAAACCTATCGATTAAGCCTTGAGCGTCTTGCGCAAGAGCTGGGGGTTAGGAAACAGGTTGTTTTTTATAATCGATTCGTCGGTTCAGAAGAGCTAAAGGATTTTCTTGGTGTGGCTGATATTTATATCACCCCCTATCTTAATCGCGATCAGATCACCTCCGGCACCCTCTCCTATGCCTTTGGCTGCGGCAAAGCGGTAATTTCCACTCCCTACTGGCATGCGGAGGAACTGCTTGCTGATGGCCGCGGTGTGCTGGTACCTTTTCGAGATAGTGGGGCAATTGGCGCGGCCTTAATTGGTTTGTTAACTGACGATGTGCGTCGTCATGCCATGCGCAAGCAGGCCTACCTCCTTGGTAGGGGCATGATCTGGAGCCAGGTGGCGGCTCTCTATGCCAGCTCCTTTGAACGCGCCCGTTTAAAGCGCGGCAATGGAGTGGTGATCCACTCTCCCCTCAAACCATTGGAACAGGAGCCGCGGGAGCTCCCGGCCCTGAGGCTCGAGCACCTTAAACGGATCACAGATTCCACAGGTATCTACCAGCATGCCAAATATACCCTTCCCAACTTCAAGGAAGGATATTGCACCGATGACAATGTGCGTGCCTTGCAGCTGCTGGTCATGCTCGAAGAGTCGGGTGACGTTACCCCAGAGGTTCAGTCGCTGGCAACCTATTATGCATCGTTCATTAACTATGCCTATATCCCAGAAACCTGCCGTTTTCATAATTTTATGAGCTTCGAGCGCACCTGGCTCGATGACGATGGCTCCGATGATTGCCTGGGGCGCACCCTGCTGGCCCTGGCCGCCTGCGTAGGCCGCTCCCGCCGCGACGACCTGCGCCACTGGGCAGTGGATCTGTTCCAGCTGGCCTTGCCTTCGGTCACCAAGACAACCAGCCCACGGGCCTGGGCCCTCGGACTCAAGGCCATCCATGAGTATCTGCGCAAACTCAGTGGCGATCGAACCGTCGATTTGATGCGCGATACCCTCACCGAACAGTTGCTGGCGGCCTTCCATCAAACCAGTGGCGATGAATGGCCCTGGTTCGAGAATGTGCTCAGTTACGACAATGCTTCGCTCCCCCACGCCCTGATCCTCAGCGGCCGCTGGTCGAATCGAAGCGATGCCCTGGATGTGGGCCTGCGCAGCTTGCGCTGGTTGATGGCGGAGCAAACCGCCGAAGCAGGCCACTTCAGGCCAATTGGCTCAAACGGGTTCTACCGTCGCGGCCAGCATCGCGCCACTTTTGACCAGCAACCGCTGGAGGCGTGCGCCTCGGTATCGGCCTGCGTGGAAGCCTGGTCAGCTACGGGGGATGGATTTTGGCTCGGCGAGGCCTGGCGAGCCTTCGCCTGGTTCCTCGGTGATAACGACCTGCACCTGCCTCTCTATGACGCCCGAACCGGTGGCTGTTTTGACGGTCTTCAAGACGACAGTGTCAATATGAACCAGGGCGCTGAATCAACCCTGGCTTTCCTCCTTGCTCTGCAGGAGATGCGACTACTCGAACTCGCTCGCCATTCCATCCCCAAGCCATGAATAGAATCCGCATTGGTGCTATCGGAACAGGGGGCTTTGGCCTATTTGCCCTCCAGCAGTTTCTTCAGGTTGATGGCGCTGAGCTTGTAGCCATGGCTGGCACCCACCGCGAGGCGGCCCTAGCGGTTGCCCGCCGCTTCGGTCTGTCCGAAAATATTGAGGTGGAGAACCTGATCCAACTTGATCAGGTTGATCTTGTTTACATCGCCACGCCTCCCTTTCTCCATTACGGCCAGGTGCGAGCCGCCCTTGACGCGGGTAAGCATGTGATCTGCGAAAAGCCGCTGGCGCTGAGCCTGGCCCAGGCCGATGAGTTGCTCCAGTTGGCCCGTGCCCGCGATCTGCTCTGCGTTGCCAATTTGATGCAGCGCTATAACCCCCTGTTTGAAGCGGTACGCCAATTGATCAACTCAAATGTGATCGGTGAGTGCCTGCATGG
>NZ_JAGQCQ010000142.1:0-9075 GCF_024346275.1 Cyanobium sp. BA20m-p-22 | reverse complement strand
AAGGTTTGGCCCAGGTGCTCCGGGCCGATCAGCACCTGGCGCAGGCCGATTAGATCGCTGCTGCCTTTGCACAACCCATAGGTCACCAGCCGGCCGCGTTCATCCCGCAACGCACCGACGTTGTTGCGCCACAGCCTCACTGGACTGGAGCCCAGCTGCAGCCGAATCTGTTGCTGTAGCTCCTGCTCGCTCACGCCAGCAGGCTCCAATGTCCTCGCGTCTGGCGGCTGGCGATCACATGACGTGCCCAGCCCTTGGGGTTGTTCATGCCGCGCTGGGTTCCTAGGGCCTCCAGCTCCGTGGCGGTTCGGGCTCGGCTCTGCTCCCGCTTCCGTTGGCGGCGCAGCTCCTGCTGGTTGATTTCCCGCAGCTCTCCTTCCACCGTGATCAGCTTCTGGCGCTCCGGCCGGAACACATGACCGCATTCCGGGCAAACGCTGAGCGTGCTGGCCATGGCGCAGAAGCACTGCGGGCAGGTCTTCACAGGCGGGGCCTTGCTCTGCTCACGCTTCTTGACGCCATCAAGGCTCCACTCCTGTTCATCGAGGTGGTGGCCAAGCCGTTCGATGTTGCCGACGTGATCGAGGATCACCGCGGTCTTCCCTGGCTGCGGGCGCAGGCAGCGGCCGATCATCTGCAGGTGCAGCGCCAGGCTCTGGGTGGGCCGTAGCAGCAGGCAGCCGCCCACCGAGGGCACATCCACTCCCTCACCAATCAGGCTGCAGCTGGTGAGCACCTTCAGCTCACCGGACCCCAGCTGCTCCAGCAGCTGCCTGCGCGTGGCTACATCCTGGCTGCCGTCGATGCTGGCCGCCCTGATCCCCCGCTTAGTGAAGGCCTCGGCCACCGCCTGGGCATGGGCGATCGAGCAGCAGAAGGCAATCGCCGTGCTTCCGCTCAGGTGGCGCTCGTAATGGCTGACCGCATCGCCCAGGATGCGGCTACCGCCGAGGGCACCGGCGGCCTGGCGTAGATCAAAATCCCCCATCCGGCGCCGCAGCCCCTTGGCTGAAAAGCCGATCGGTGGGGCATAGACCCGGGCCGGTGCCAGGTAGCCGTTGTCGCTCAGCCAGGCGGGAGTGGGACCGAGCACCATGCAGGAGAACCAGGCGCCGAGAGGCTGGCCATCGCTGCGGCAGGGTGTCGCCGTGACGCCGAGCACCTTGGCGGTGTTGAAGTGCTCCAGTGCCTTCGCCCAGGTGGATGCGCTCGCGTGGTGACTCTCATCAACCACCAGCAGCTGGAAAAAATCGCGCGGCAGCATCGACAAGCGCCGGGCCAGGGACCCCACCGAGGCCACCTGCACCGGTGCCCGCAGGTTCATCGAGCGGCCGGCAGCGATCAGGCCGTGCTCCACTCCCAGGTCCGCCAGGGCGCGGGAGGCCTGCTCCAGCAATTCGGCCCGGTGCACCAGCACGGCGATGCGGTTGCCGCGCGCTGCCGCCTGCTGGGCGATGTGGCTGAACACCACCGTCTTGCCGCCACCGGTGGGCAGCACAAACAGCACGGCGCGGTGCCCCTCCAGGAAGGCAAGCCGGACCCGCTGCACGGCCTCCAATTGGTAAGGACGCAGGGCGATGGCCACGGCACGCCGACAGCACTTCGCCCGACTTTAGGACTACCTGAAACTATTGCTAGGCTTTTGCGGTAGCACTCCACTGTCATCATGAAGCGCGTACAGCTGCAGCTCCCTGAGCCCGTCGTCGCCTGGATCGACCGCAACGCCGACGGCATCGAAAGCCGCGCCTCCTTCGTCAGGCGCACCCTGGTGCAGGTGATGCGCGGCGACGAGCGCAGGCTGCCCCCTGCCCCCAGCGATTCCCTCTCCGGCGACTCCCTCTCCAGCTTTGGGGCTTCCCTGCGCTGATGGTGAGCGATGTGCTGCTCGCAGCTGACGGCCACTGGCCCCGGCTCCTGACGGAACTGGCCGGCCTGACGCCGGAGCAGCTGCAGGACCGGCACCAGCCCTGCCCCGCCTGCGGCGGCACCGACCGCTACCGCTGGGACCGCGACGACGGACCCGGCGGCTGGTATTGCAACCAGTGCGGCGGCCGCGAGCGCAGCGGCGGTGGCGGCAGCGGCATGGACCTGCTGCTGCGCGTGACCGGCTGGGATTTTGCGACCGCCGCCCGCCACCTCGAGGCCCATCTCAGGTTGGAACAACCAAAACCGCTGAGGGTGGCGCTACCGCCTCCTGCCGCAGCGCAGCGAGCGGAGCCCCATGTCTCCTGGGATAGCCTGTTGGCTTCTGCTGCCCCCACGCCGCCCCCCTTGCCAAAAGCGGTGGCGGCATTCCACCTGGCGTTGCTCGATGAGCAGGCTGCGCCGCTGCCCACCGGCAGTCCCTACGCCTACTCCGACCACCAGCGGGTCAGCCGTGTTGATCGATCCGGCGGCAAGTTCTTTTACGCCAACCACCGCACCGACCAGGGCTGGCAGCGCGGCGCCGGGCCAGATCCTTGGCCCATGTACCAGTGGTCTTCGCTGCTGCAGGCTCGCGGCCACTGGCTGCTTGAGCTGGAAGGGGAGAAGTGCGCTGACCTGCTGATCAGCGGCGGCTTCCTCGCCTCCACCCAACCGGGCCACGCCCACAGCAGCCCCCAGATCGCAGAGCGCTATCGCGCCCTCCGGCAGGCCGGTGTGGCCGGCATCGTCTATCTCTCTGATCACGATGAGCAGGGCCAGCGCCGCGCCCGCCAGGTGATCAAGGCCGCAGCGGAGGTGGGTCTGCCGCTGCTCCACCTGCCGGCCGGTGAGATTTGGAGCGGCCTGCCGGCGGGCGGTTCGGTTGATGACGCTCCGGGGCTTTTAGGGGAGCGCATCAGCGTGATCCTGCGGGCTGCAAGGGCCGCCCACCTGCGGATGAATCACGCCGCAGGTGACTGCAGCGCCGTTTCGGTAATTGCGGGTCCCACTCCTGGTGGAACAGCGCCGCCGCGGGCAGCCCACACCCCAGGCGAACGGCCATTTCTCTGCCTCGGCTTCGATGGGGATGGCTACTACTACCAGCCCCGCTCGACTGGTCAGGTGGTGCGACTGGCCTCCTCCTCCCACGGCGGCATGAATCTCTGTCGCCTGGCGCCGATCGCCTATTGGGAGACCCTCTTCCCCTCCAAGACGGGGGTCAACTGGACCGCTGCTGCTTCTGATCTGTTTACGCAGCAGGCCGCCGTTGGGATCTTTGATCTGGACTGCCTGCGCGGTCGCGGCGCCTGGGCCGATGCAGGGCAATCGGTGCTCCACCTCGGTGATCGCCTCGTTGTCGATGGCCGCAGTCAGCCCATCACCCAACCCTTCTGCTCACGCTTTCACTACCAGCGCGGCGCGGCCATCCACGGGCCCGGCGATGCCACTCCCTTGAGCGATCAGGAAGCGTTCATGGTGCTCTCGATTGCCGAGCGGTTTCACTGGGACATCCCGGCGTCCTCCCTGCTGCTTGCAGGTTGGGTGGCCCTGGCGCCGATCTCCGGGGCGCTCAGCTGGCGCCCTCACCTCTGGCTTACAGCCGCTGCAGGATCGGGCAAGTCGACCTTGCTGGAGCGCTTTGTCGGGGTGTTGCTTGGGGATTTCGCCCTGCCGGTGGTGGGCAACACAACCGAGGCCTTCATCCGCCAGGCCCTGCGCTCCGATGCCCTGCCGGTTGTGATCGACGAGGCCGAGAGCAACGAGAAAGCCGATCAGCAGCGTATTCAGCAGATCCTTGCCCTGGCCCGCTACGCCTCTAGTGAGACACGTGCTTCGATCGGCAAGGGCTCCGCCGCAGGGGAGGTGCAGCGGTTCCGGGTTCGCTCGATGTTCCTGCTCAGCAGCGTTTCAACCGCCCTCAGGCAGGGCGCCGACAGACGACGCTTCTCCCAGCTCACCCTGCGGGCCCCGGATCACCTCCAGCCACCGGCACGGCAGCGCCACTGGGAGGAGCTCGACCGTGACCTGGAGGAGCAGATCACTGCCGGCGCCGGCCGGCGCCTGATCGCCCGAACCGTGGTGCTGCTCCCGATGATCCGCCAGGCAGTGCGGGTGTTCTCCCGCGTTGCGGCGGCTCACTTCGGCTCCCAGCATCAGGGGGATCAGTACGGCACGCTGCTCGCTGGCGCCTGGGCCCTGCAGTCCAGTGAAGTCCCGACAGCTGCCCAGGCCCAGGCCCTGATCGCTGGCAGTGACTGGAGCACCTTTCAGCAGAGCATCGGTCTGCCCGATGAACGGCGCTGTCTCAATCGCATCCTGCAATTCGAACTGCGGGTGGAAACCGAGGACCGGATCCATACACGCAACGTCGGCGAGCTGGTTGAGACGGTCGTCACCCCCGGCGGTCTTGATCCCGTGAGCGCTCGCTATGCCGAGGAGATCCTCTCGCGCCATGGCATACGCATCCAGGAGGGCCACCTGCTGGTGAGCAACACCGCCGAGGCGATCGCCCGCATCCTCGACGGCACCCCGTGGGCCTCCAGCTGGAGCACGATCCTTTCCAGATTGCCGGGAGCGCAGCCCACCACGAACTCGGTGCGCTTCAAGGGGGCCGGCTCCAAGGCCAGGGCCTGCGCCATTCCCATCAATGGCCTCTGAACAGCTCGGCAGCGCAGATCCACTGCAGCGCAGCCATTCTGGCCTGAGACGAGGGCCGGTTACCTCGCGGTGACCTGGATCTAGGTGGAACGCGGCGTTCCGCCCCCCAAACGCCCAGATCGATTGCGCTGCAATGGGTGGAATGGTTGGAACGGGTGGAACGCTCAGCAAGGACATCCCCCTAGATAAATAGGCAGCTAAGCCTCGGCAAGGGATCGGCCCGATCGGTAACCCAATAGCCCCACCAATTGGTATGCAACTTTAGGCCTCTATCTATATCTATATCTGTATTTAGTGTTCCATTTGTTCCACCACCGTGGGAACGCTGCTCTGGCAACCGATCTGGCCGGAACGCGGGCCGTTCCAGCGCCGTTCCAGCCGTTCCGGGACCAGCCGCTACAAAGCTGACTTGCGGCCAGAGCGGTGATCAGGCCTGCGGATATGCGAGCGTGGATAAAGCATTTATGCTTTCGCTGAAACAAATTCCAGTCATGGCACCTGCGTACTCCCCGGATGGGTCCCTGCGGCTCTGGTTGTCTGGCTGATGTCTTTTCAGCAAGCGCCACCTGTCGACGAGGTCATCGAGGCCCTGCGCTCTGCCTCGCTGGATCAGGACGCCGATGGCCGGGCCCTCCTCCCCTCAGCCGGCGTCGATCCCTCTAGGCCAGTCGGGAAGGGCAATCCGCCCCGCCTCCGCCGTCGCGGCAAGGTGGCGCCCAGGCCCACGGCGATGGAGGTGGAGCGGCGCATCGCCGAGGCGCAGCTGTGGATTGCCCAGCGCATGCCCCTGCTGCGGATCTACGAAAACGCAGGAGCCAGCTGGGGGGTCACTAACACCCGCACGGTCCGCTCCTATCTGGATGCGGCACGCCAGCGGATGGTGGAAGACCTGATCAGCAACCGCCTCGAACATCAGGCGCAGCACATCTACGCCCTCTACGACTGCGCCCGCCGCGCCATGGATGCCGAGCAGTTCTCTGCGGCGGTGGGTGCCTTCCGGGTGATTGCTGAGATCGGCGGCATCCTGCGGGGCCCCATCAAGTCACCGGAGCTGAGGGGATGACGGGCGCTCCTTCGAGTACGGCACTTGTGCAGTGCCCTGCAGCAGCTAGCAGCGGCCTGCTACTGAGCGGGCTCGACCCCTGGGGTGACGCCGGCCTGCTGCACCTGCCCACGACCACCGCAGCCGAGCCAGCAGAACCCCAGAGCCTGCGCAGCTTCATTGCCGAGGCCTACCCCCGCTATGGCTTCCACCGCTGGGCCGACGTGCTGATCGACCTTCTCCAGCAGGTGGCCGATGGCCAGCTCAGCCGCTTGATCGTCACCTGTCCTCCCCGGCTCGGCAAAAGTCTCCTGGTTTCCAAGCTGTTTCCGGCCTACTTCCTGCAGCGCTACCCGCATCTCTTTGCGGCGATCGCTTCCTATTCAGCTGAGCTGGCCTATGCCCACTCCCGAGAAGCCCGCCACTTCTACCGGGTGACCGGCCACCTGCTGGCCCGCGATTCGGCGGCCGTCGGCAACTGGCTCACCCGTCAGCGAGGTGGCTGCATTGCCGCCGGCGTCGATGGCCCCTTTACGGGCAAGGGTTACAGCCTGGGAATCATTGATGACCCCTACAAGGGCCCCGGTGATGCCGCCAGTCCTGCTCTGCGGCAGAAGTTGATCGACTGGCTGCGCTCGGTGTGGCTCACCCGGGCTGAGCCGGCCATGGTGCTGGGACCAGACGGCAGCGAGCAGCCGAACCTCTCAGCCCAGGTGGTGGTGCTAACCCGCTGGGACCACCAGGACGTGATCGGCTGGCTGTACGAGCAGGAGCTAGGCGAGGCGCCGCAGCAGTGGACTGTGCTCGATCTACCCGCTGTTGCAGAAGAGCCGACTGAACGCCCCAAGCTGCCGCCCACCTGCACCTTGATACCCGACTGGCGCCACCCGGGAGAGGCGCTGTGCCCGGAGCGGTTTCCCCTGTCGGAACTGATCAAGATCCGCGCCCGCCTTGGTGCTTACTGGTGGGCAGCGCTCTATCAGCAGCGGCCCAGTCCGGCGTCTGGCTCGATCTTTCTGCGCAACTGGATAAGACCGCCCTTCCCCCGCGAGGAAGCAGGAGCGGCCACTGGCCGGCAGCGCCAGTACGCCCTGCTGGCCCTCTCCTGTGACCTGTCTTTCAAGGGGGAGGCAGAGAGCGACTACTGCGGCTTCTGTCTGGCGGGCCTATTAGCACCACCAACGAGATCGCTCAACCCGCGCACAGGCGAACCCGAGGGGCCGTTGCAGTGCATTGCCTTGGAGATGGAGGCGCTCTGGGCTGCCCGGCACCGCTTTGGCCTGCCGGAGGTGATCCGCTTCCTGCTGGGTTGTCTGCAGGCGCTGGAGCAGCAGGGCCTGCGGCCCAATGCCGTCCTCATCGAAGACGCCGCCAACGGACCGGCGGTGCTGCAAACCCTCAGGCGCCGCGTGCCGGGGATGCTGCCAATCACCGCGAGAGGCAGCAAGGAAACCCGCGCCCATGCCGTCGCTCCCCTGGTGGAAGCAGGGCAAATCCGCTTTCATCACCGCGCCCAGCCGCTGGTGGAAGAAGCGATCCGCTTTCCCAAGGGCAGCAAGGACCTAGTGGATGCCTTCTGCCATGGCGCCCTCTGGCTAGAAGGCCGCTACTGGAAGGCCCAGGGCATCCAGCCGGTGGTGACGCCGCTGCTGGTGAGCAGGTGAGGGGAACGGTGAGCGAGCCGCTGGTGTCCGCGGTGCGGGAATGTTCCAATCCATCCCTGGTGGAGAGCCAGGGGCTTGCAGTGCCGGTACCGGCTGTGCTGCAGCTCTGCATGCCGATCACAGTCGTGCTGGTGGGTGATGCCGCAGGTGCGGCGCAAATGCTCAAGCAACGGCGTTACCGCCAGCCGGCTTGCCATGCCCGGGCAGAGCAGCTGGATATCGACCTGCACGCACCGGCCCATCACCCGCCCAGACGTCAGGCTCAGCAGCCTCCGCGCTGCAGACCCCGGCGACAGCGGCCAGTGCGGCCCCATGCAGCTGCTGATTCCCTGGCGCTGGAGCACATGGACTTGGCAGAGAAGATCGCCGGCAACTTCGCTCGGCGCACTGTTCACCCCAAAGAGGACTTGCTGCAGCTGGCGATGATTGGGCTGATCAAAGCAGCGCGGCGCTACGACCCTTCACGGGGATCCTTCCGGCCCTACGGGCGCACCTATGCCAATGGGGAGATCACGCACTTTCTCCGTGACAACGGCTTCCTGCTGAAGGTGCCGCCGACGTGGCGGGAGCTGCATGCACGGGGGCAGCGATTGCTGACTTCAGGAGTAGGTGTGGGCGAGATGCTGGAGCGGCTAGGGATCAGCCAAGAGCAGTGGATACGGGTTACTGACGCGTGCTCAGTGCGGGTGGTTGCCTTTCCTGTTGAGTGAACTCTCAGAATCAGCAGCGATAGACCTTCAGAGCAAGAAGGAAGCTACCAGGCGCATGCGCCGTATCGTGAAGTTAGGCTTTGCTCGCAAGGAACTCCACCACAATCCCCACATAACTGTGGATAGTGTCAGCGTTAAGCACGTGGCAATCGTCCTCTTCGACCACTTCGCCTTCTAGGTCATTCCGCACTTCATGGACCGTTACTTCACTGTGGATGTTTGGCACCTTGGGGAGCTGTGAAAGCCAGCCCTCATACTTTTTGCGGAGCGATTCGCACTTTTCCAGCTCTTCACTGTTTATTCCGATGTTTGGCCATGCGTGTAGTGCCCCAAAGAGGGTTGATCCCAGAACGCTAGCGCCAGTGCATCCTGCCAGTGAAAAGTACTCCAGGTTCCTTCTTAGATCTTTTAATACAAGATTTTTCGCGGGGTTGAATCCCTTTAGTTCTATTGCGCAGACTGGTTGACTGCCCAAGAAGCCATTATTTAGAATGTCTTCATAGATCGCGATATCTATTCGCCCATTTCTAGTAAGCTTTGGCACGCCCTTTCTGATTGAGACTGATCCCCGCTGCAAGGGGTGGCCAAATTTGATCGGATGCAAGCAATCCTTAGCAAAATCACGAGTCTTCTTCTCCAGGTAAATTTGGTACGGCTCGCCGTGGAAGTGATTGAGTGCGTCAATCTGCTTCGCAACGGCAACTGTAAATAGATACTCAGCATTAAGCCGCATCGCTGGGTCTCCTGAGAACCTCAGCATGTCATCACAGGCACACCTCATAGCCTTGACGAGGTATTCGCGAAAGCTTCTTTTCATGAAAATCTAGCGAAGAAGTGAGCGACCTGAGCGGCTTTTTGCGCAAGCATGCTCGACCAACGGGCTAACACTGGCTACGCACAGACTCCCACTTGAGTGGCGATAAATTGTGCACAACATTCTCGCGATATGCGTCTGGATTGAAGCTCTTCCAGAAGTCTTTAGGTGATGGATAAATCAGATTCGCAACGCCAGACCCAGCATCAATCGGCGAAAAGCAAAAGATGTCTTGGAAGCTATGCGACTGATGAGTAGTCCAGCATTGGAGCAGAGTAATCA
>NZ_JAGQCQ010000141.1:0-9105 GCF_024346275.1 Cyanobium sp. BA20m-p-22 | reverse complement strand
TGAAGAACAAGCGCTTCACCTTCGGCTCGGAGAGTTCCACCTCTGGCCGGCTGATGCCCCAATATTTCCTTCGCCAGGCTGGCGTCAACCTCGACGACTTCGCCGGTGGCGCGCCAGGTTTCAGCGGCAGCCACGACGCCACAATTGCCCTGGTGCAAAGCGGGGCCTACGACGCCGGCGCCGTCAACGAGCAGGTGTGGAAGAGCAGCCTGCACAGCGGCAAGGCAAACCGGGCCAAAGTGGTGCAGATCTGGCGCACCCCCAGCTACCCCGACTACCTGTGGCTCGGCCAGCCCAACCTCAACCAACGCTTCGGCAAGGGCTTCAGCACCAAACTGCAAAAGGCAATTCTCAGTTGGCGCTCCAGTGATCCCGAGCAGAAACAGATCTTGAACCTGTTTGGGGCCCAGCAGTTCACCACCGTGAACCCCGCTGGATACAAGAAGATCGAGCAGGTGGGCCGCCAGATCGGCAAAATTCGTTGATCGGATCCAGAATCAGCTGTAAGGCAGAACGGAGTCCATGGTTTGGTTGATCGATCTGGTGTTGGTGCTGGCAGGGCTGACGCTCTGGAGCAGGGCCAGTACGGAATCCGATGAGGCCTGGTCGCTATTTCTGCACAGCATCGCCTTTCTGGATCTGGGCTTCATCGCCTTCGGCAATGGCCAGCTGCTGATTGAGATTCCCCTGCTGGCGCTGGCCCTGGCGCTGCCCTCAGCCGCCAGGCTGGAACAGCGCCGCCGCTGATATGGGCATGAACTCCCGCGGCCCTGATCTAATTGAGATGTCCCTGGTGGCGCTGATCCTGGCCCTGATCGTCTACCGACTCACCCTGGCCTGACCTTGGCGCCCCTGCTGGTCCTCGACAACATCTGCGTGCGCGGCCGCAGCCAGCCTCGCCTGGATCGGGTGTCGCTGCGACTGGAGCAGGGCGAACGGGTCGCCCTGCTGGGTCCCAGCGGTGCCGGCAAGAGCACCCTGCTGGCGGTGGCCAATGGCCTGATTGCTCCCGACCAGGGCAGCGTGCGCTGGTCGGGGGAGCCCCGGGGCCGGACAGTCCGCGCCCGGCGGCGCCAGCAGGCCCGCATCGGCACCCTCTGGCAAGACCTGCGCCTGATCGAGGAGCTCACGGTGCAGCAAAACCTCAACGCCGCCCGGCTGGCGGTGTGGGGCTGGCCGCGGGCCCTGCTCAACCTGTTGCTGCCGTTGGAAACCGCTGCCTGCGCGGCGGTGTTGCAACGGCTCGATCTGGATCCGGCCCTGCTTAACCAGCCCGTCTCGGCCCTCTCCGGGGGCCAGCGCCAACGGGTGGCCCTGGCCAGGCTGCTGCGGCAAGACCCCTTGCTGCTGCTCGCAGATGAACCCCTGGCCAGCCTGGATCCACGCCTGGCCGCCGATCTGCTGGCCCTGCTGCTGGAGCTGGCGAGTCCGCCAAGGGCCCTGCTGCTCAGCCTGCACCGCCCCGACCTACTTGCCGGCTTCGACCGGGTCGTGGGGCTGCGGGCCGGCCAGCTGGTATTTGACCAGGCCGGCTCCAATCTCGAAACGAGCCAGCTAGAGGCGCTCTACGCCGGTGCCGAAAGGCCATGAGGCCCGCGGCGCCGCTGTGGGTCCTGCTGCCCGCCCTGGTGCTCCTGCCGCTGCTGGCCCTGCTGCCCGGGATCAGCCATGGCGGCGGCTGGGAGCTAGTGGGCGAGTTTGCCGCCGCCGCCCTGCAACCCTCCCTGGAGCCGCTGGTAGTGGGATCGGTACTGGGGGGCCTGGGCGTTACAGCTGGCATCGCCCTGCTGGGCTGGGCCGCCAGCCTGGCCCTGGGCCTGGGGCTCGGCATCGCCAGCTCCCGGGTGGTGTGGCACACCTGCTGTGGCAACGCCGCTCCAGCCAGCTGGATCCGTCGCCTGCTGGCCCTGCCCCGCTCCATCCATGAACTGCTCTGGGGACTGCTGCTGCTGCAGCTGGTCGGGCTGCAGCCGGTGGTGGCGGTGGTGGCGATCGCCATTCCCTTCGGGGCCCTGGTGGCCCGGGTGGTGAGCGACCTGCTCGACGCCCTGCCCACCGCCAACCTGGAAGCCCTGCGCTGTGGCGGCGTAGCCGGACCGGCGGCCCTGGTCACCGCCCTGGGGCCACCGCTGCTGCCCCAGGTAATCAGCTACAGCGGCTACCGGCTCGAATGTGCCCTGCGCAGCGCCACCATGCTGGGGGTGTTCGGTCTGGGGGGCCTGGGCACCGAGCTGCGCCTCACCCTGCAGTCGCTGGCCTTCAGGGAACTCTGGACCGGCCTGTGGCTCCTACTGGCGGTGATGCTTCTGCTGGAGGCGCTAGTGGGCTGGCTGCGGCGCCGCTGGGCCATGCCGGCGCGGCTGGGACTCCACCGGCGGGGCGTGGGCCGGCAGGGCCGGGAGATCCTGGTGGCATCCCTGGTGCTGCTGCCATCGCTGGGCCTGGTGGCCTGGCAGCTTGGGATCGAACCCGCCGGCCTGCTGCGCTGGCAGGGCCTGCCCCCCCTGGGCCCGGCCGACTGGGGCGCGGTGCTGGCCCTGCCCTGGGCGAGCCTGGTTGGCAGCACCCTGCTGCTCACCCTGCTGGCCGCAGCCCTGGCCGTGGGTCTGGCGCCATTGATGCTGCTGGTCGCGCAGCCCTGTCGCCCCCTGCTGGCTTTGGTGCAAGGGCTCTGGGCCCTGGGGCGGCTCTGGCCGCCGCCACTTACGGCCCTGCTGCTGTTGTTTGTGCTGCAGCCCGGGCTGGTCACCGGCGCCCTGGCCCTGGGGTTCCACAACCTCGGCATTCTCGGTCGACTGTTGCTGGAGGCAGCCGAAACCAGCGGAGCTCCCCAGCAGCAGGCCCTGCTGGCGGCGGGGGCAGGGCCCCGGCTGGCCCTGCTCTACGGCCGCTTCAGCTCTCTGGCCCGCCCCTACCTGGCCTATGGCGCCTACCGGAGCGATGTGATCCTGCGCGAATCGGTGGTGGTGGGCCTGGTGGGGGCCACGGGCCTGGGCAGCCAACTGCTGGAGTCCCTAAGTTCGTTTGCCGGCGACGAGCTGCTAGCTCTGGTGCTGGTCTATGCAGCGCTGACCCTGCTGGGGGAAGATCTCAGCGACCGCGCACGCCTCTGGCTTCTGGAGACCCCCCATGGTGATGGCCCACCCCAGGAAGCTGGTGGCGCTTGGCGATAGCGGCGTCTTCGGCTGGGGTGACCCGCTGGAGGGGGGCTGGTGCGAGCGGTTACGGCGCCATTGGATGGAACTGCCCGGCGGCCCGGTGCTCTACAACCTGGGCGTGCGCGGCGACGGGCTGGAGCGTCTGACGGCCCGGCTGAAAGCCGAGGTGGGCTGCCGCGGCGAGCTGAGGCGCCAGCAACCCCAGGGGATCCTGCTGGGAGTGGGCCTGAACGACACCGCCCGGGTGGGGCGAGCCAATGGCCGGCCCCAGCTCGATGGGGAGGGATTCCTATTTGGCCTGCAGCAGTTGCTGCACCAGGCCAAGGCGATCGCACCGGTACACGTGATTGGCCTCACCCCGGTGGACGAGGCGGCCATGCCCTACGCAGGTGTGCTCTGGTATCGGCTGGACGACATCCGCCGCTATGAGGGCCTGCTGGAGGAGGCCTGCCTGGAAGCGGATGTGCCTTTCCTGCCCCTGCTGGAGGGGCTGCTAGCAGACCCCGACTGGCCCCAGTGGCTGGCCAGCGATGGCCTGCACATCAACAGCGAGGGGCACCGGCAGGTCTACCGCCGGGTGAGTAGCTGGCCTGCCCTGTTGGCCTGGGCCGACCTGGTGCCCCTGGCTGGCCAGACTTCCATGCCCTGCTGAAGGCCGATGGGGTGAGCGGTAAATCCCCCAGGGGGTTGGTCCCGGTTCACCCGCTTGGGGGAGCAGGGCGGGACCCTGCCGCGGCGACGGTGGAAACACCGAAATCCCGATCCCCATGTCCACCTGTCAGATCCACGAGCGCAACCGCAGCTGGCTGGAAGCCATGGCCGCCAGCCCCGATGCCAACACCCGCCTGCGCTGGCGTAACGCCCTGGTGGAAGAGAACCTTGGCCTGGTGCGGATGGTGGCCCAGCGCCAGAGCCTGCGCAGTGGCCAACCCTTCGATGAGCTGGTGTCGGCCGGCAACATGGGCCTGATCAGGGCCGTGGAGGCCTTCGATCTGCGCCAGCGCTGCAACCTCAGCAGTTTTGCCGTTCCCTACATCAAAGGGGCGATGTTGCACGACGTGCGAGACAACGGCCAGCCCCTGCGTACCCCCCGGCGACTGCGGGAATTGCAGCAGCGGGCCAGGCGCCTGCAGGAGCAGCGGCGCAGCCGGGGCCTGGCACCCCTGGCAAACGAAGCCCTGGCCGCGGAGCTGGGCTGCCGCAGCGGCCAACTAGAGGAGGCCGCCGCAGTTCAGCGGGCGCTGCAGGTGCGCAGCCTCGATGCCCCCCTTGGCCCAGCAGACGCAGGGGAGTCAAGCTGCCTGCTCGATCAGCTGGCCGCCCAGGGCGCTCCAAGCTGGGCAACGGCCGAGGCAGGGGATTCAGGCGATGGCCCCCGGGGGCCTCAGCAGTGGTTGCAGACCCAACTGGACCAACTCGACACCCAGGACAAACGCCTGCTGGAGGGCCACTGGTTCGAGGGGCGGAGCTGGAAGGAACTGGCCCTGGAGCTGCGCCTGAGCTGCCGCCAGGCCCAGCAGCGGGGCGAAACCCTGCTGGGCTGGCTTCAGGCGGCCGCAGGCCATGTGCCAGCCAGCAATACCGAAACTGCCACCGAAAGCGCCATTGCCAGCAGGGCGGCAATGGCCGTCTGAATCCCATTGACCAGCTCGTTGCTCAACCAGCGCCAACGCTGCTGGGCGGTGGCACCAATCAGGCTCTCAAGCAGGGTCGCCACCAACCCCACCAGGGTGACCAGCAGCCAGGTGGAAGCACCAGACAACAATCCCAGGGCCAGCATCAGCAGGGCCATCAAGGCGCTGCCGACCAGGCTGGCGGCGGTGCCCTCCAGGCTGATCGCCCCCTCGCTGCCGGGGGGGACGGGGCGAAGGGTTGTGATCAACACGGTATGGCGGCCCCAGCGCTTGCCGATCTCACTGCCGAAGGTGTCCGCCAATTTGGCGGCGAAGCTGGCGGCAAAGCCGATCAGCAGCAGGGGCTGCCAGGCCGGCGGCGCCAGGGCAGCGGCCATCGCCAGCAGGGTGCCGGTGGCCGCCGAGCCCCAGACGTTCTCGGGGCCGCGGGCCCCGCCGCGGGCCTCCGCCAGGCCGCGGGCCAATTTGGCGCGAAACCCCAGGCGGGTTACCGCCGACCCCAGCACCAGGTAGAGCACCACGGCCAGCCAGCCCCGCGGCCCCAGACAGCCCCACAGCAAAGTGCCAAGGCAGCCGGCATGAACCCAGCCGGCCCGGGTCAGCACTGGCAGGCGCTGGGCCAGGGCAATCAGAGCGGCATTCAGGGCCAGGGCACCTAACCAGTGGCCCCAGCTCTGGGGGGCAACCAGGGCCAACTCAGAAATGGGCACGCAGGGGCAATCGAATAGCCAAAGTGTGTTGCACTGACAAGGTGCTGGTGGATCGGGGAAAGTGGCCGGCCATAATCGTTGCAGAACGCTGCTGCAGCAATGTTGTTCAACCGCAAGCCCGCTTTTTTTCTAGACCTGGGCAGTGAGGGTGCGACCCCGGCCAAGGTGGCGATCGCCGAGCCCAAACCCAGCGCCGCAAAGGCGGCTGAGGGCAAATTAGCGGCGGTTCTAGCCGCAAATCCGGCCCCGGCACCCGCAACCCAGCCGGGCAACCAACCCAGCAGCCAGCCCAGCAGCAGCCAACCCAGCCTCACCACCGCAGAAGCGATTGCCGCTGAGCTGCGCGCTGCCCAGGAAGCCCTGCCCGCTCCGAGCCTGGCCACCTTCGCCCCGGAGTGCCTCAACCCAGCCAATGCCCTGCCCAGCCGGCGGCGGCTGGCTGGCGCCAACCTGGCCGGTTACAAGGCGATGGCCGCCGGCATGTTTCGCAACTAGGAGACCAGGCTCTGGCGCCAATGGCTGAGCAGGGCAGCTGCCGCCACGGCGGCGGTGCTGCAGCGCAAGATCGTCGGCCCCAGGCTCACCGGCTGCCAGCCCTGCTCCAGCGCCAGGCCCTCCTCCGCCGGGCTCCAGCCACCCTCAGGGCCGATCGCCACCACCAGCCCCTCGCCGGCACTGGCGGGCCCTGGGGCGAGGGGCGCCAGGAGCTCCTGCAGTAGGGGGAGGCCCAGGTTGCGGCTGCTGGCCAGCAGGCCCCGGCCGGCACCATGGGGCGGCGGCAGACCCAGCAGCGCGGTGGCTGCCACTGGGGAGCGCAGCTCGGGCTGCCAGAGGCGCTCACACTGCTCGACAGCCTCCCGCACGATGGCGGCCCCGCGCTCTGGCCTGGGCCCATCGGGCCCGACGCTGCGCTCTGCCCACAGGGGCGAGATGCGATCTATCCCCAGTTCCACCACCATCCGCAGAAGCACATCGGCGTCCCGGCGGGGCAGGGCCAGGGCCAACTCCAGCAGGGGAGCGGGCGGCCCTTGCTGCTGCAGTGGGGCCTGCAGGGGTTGCTCGAGCACCGCCCCATCCACCTGGCTGAGCTTGGCGCTCCAGAGGCGGCCAGCCCCATCCACCAGGTCAAAGCGATCACCCGGGCGCAAGCGCAATACCCGGCCCAGGTAGTGGGCCTCGGCGGGCTCGAGGGCCACTTCCTGGGCCGCCAGCCGCGCGGGGGGAATCAACAGCCGCCGCAATTCCCGTGCCACAGCTTCACCTAGTCGTCGATGGCGTCGAGGCCGGCGAACATCGCCTCGGGCTGCTCCTCAATCGGCCAGTCATCGTTGAGACCACCGATCAGCAGCTCCTCGAGTTCGAGCACGTCGTTGTTGAGCTGGCTCAAGGCATTGATCAGCACATCGAGGGCTAGGGCATCACTGGTGCCCAGATCCACCCAGCAGCGTGCCCACTCCTCCTGGTATTCGATCGGGCCCATGTTGTGCATCAGGGCCGGCAGGGCCGCCGCTGCCGAATCGTGGCTGTAATCCATCCAGCCAAGTTCGGCCCCCTCCTCGTGGGCCTGGAGGTTTTCGGCATTGAAGCCACCCAGCTTGCCGAGAAAAAACCAGCTGTCGAAGGCGGTTTCTAGGTAGCCCCGCTCGCCGGCACCCACCGGATGGGGGAAGCGCATCCAGATCCAGCAGTTGAAGGGATTGAACTCGCGGAAGCGCACCTCCATGGCAAGGGGAAAAGGCGAGAAAACTGCCCCCATCAAACACGCCCGCCGGCATGCTGGGTCGATGCTTGAACTGCGCAACCTCTGCTATCAGGCGGCCACCGCGGGCCAGCCAGTGTTGCGCGGGGTCAGTCTGCAGCTGGCGGTGGGGCAGCCAGCCCTGGTGGCCGGCGGCAGCGGCAGTGGCAAGACCACCCTGCTCGAATTGATAGCTGGCCTGGCCGAACCCAGCAGCGGCCAGGTGCTGTGGGAGGGGGAAGCCCTCAATGCACGCCAGCGGCGCTGGCTATGTGGGCTGGTGTTTCAATTCCCGGAGCGCCACTTCCTCGGGCTGAGCGTGGGCCAGGAGCTCAAACTCGGCCAGCGGCGGCTCACGGCCGAGGAGGCTGAAAAAACTTTGGTGCAGGTGGGCTTGGGGGGGCTTTCGCTGCAGCAGCCGCCTGAGCAACTCAGCGGCGGCCAGCAGCGGCGGCTGGCCCTGGCGGTGCAGCTGCTGCGCAACCCCAGGGTGCTGCTGCTGGATGAACCCACCGCAGGCCTCGACTGGGCGGTGCGGGGCGAAATCCTCGAGTTGCTGGCAGGCCTCGCCCGGGAGAGGGCCGTGCTGGTGGTGACCCATGAACCCGAGTTGTTCGGTAGGGTGATCAACGGCGGCTGGCTGCTGGAGCAGGGCGTGCTGGAGCCCCTCTGCCGGATTCCTACGATGGCCCCATCCCCGGGAGGCAAGCCTTGAGCGACCAGCTGCTGAGGGCTACTGCCGCCGGAGGCGGCATTCGGCTGGTGGCGGTGAGCAGCGGCCACACCAGTCGCATAGCCCGCGAGCGCCATGGGCTCTCCTACCTCACCAGTGCCCTGCTGGGCCGGGCCATGACGGCCGGGCTCCTGCTGGCCAGCTCGATGAAGGTGGCCCATGGCCGCGTCAACCTGCGCATCCAGTCAGATGGCCCATTGCGGGGCCTGATGGTGGACGCGGGCCGCAACGGCACCGTGCGCGGCTATGTGGGCAACCCGGCCCTGGAGCTGGACCCGGTGAAGGGCCCCGACGGCCTGGCCCACTTCGACTTCCGCAGCGCCTGCGGCACCGGCTACCTGCACGTGGTGCGCGACCTGGGCGAAGGCGAACCATTCAGCTCCACGGTGGAACTGGTGAGCGGCGGCATCGGCGACGATCTCGCCTCCTACCTGCTGCACTCCGAGCAGACCCCCTCAGCAGTGTTCGTGGGCGAGCAGATCGACAGCAACGGCGTGCGCTGCTGTGGCGGCGTGCTGGTTCAGGTGCTGCCCAAGGCGGCCCACGAGCCGGCCCTGGTGGCCCTGCTGGAGGAGCGCTGCCGGGAGGTGCGCCACTTCAGCCAGCGGCTGGCGGAGTGCCAGGGCAATCTGCAGGGCCTGCTGGAAGCGATCTTTCCTGACCTCGACTCCCAGCCCCTCGATGCCGCCACTGCCTGCACGCCGGTGCGCTTCCACTGCCGCTGCAGCCGCGAGCGCAGCGTCAGCGCCCTCAAACTGCTGGGCCGCGATGAGCTCAGCGAGATGCTGGCGGAGGACGGCCGGGCCGAACTCACCTGCCACTTCTGCAGCGCCGTGTACGCGGTAGACGCAGCTGAACTCAGCGAACTGATCGCCGAATTGGCCTAGCTCAACCCAGCCAAAGGGCCCCTAGCAGCAACACCAGTAGGGCCGGCAGGCTCTGCACCTGCAGGGGGCTTAGGGGGAGCCCCAGGGGCAGGCTTGCCGGCAGGGCGGCGGTGAGGATCGCGCCGAGCAGCAGGCCCAGGCAAAGCAGGCCAAATCCCCAGCCAACGGCAGCCAGGAAGCGACGATGGCGCCACTGCAGGTTGATCACGGCCATGGCCGTGGCCAAGGCAAGCACGAGATCGGCA